>NZ_JBEOPS010000017.1:0-170798 GCF_040310305.1 Pseudomonas sp. HY13-MNA-CIBAN-0226 | reverse complement strand
GAAGATTTCGACACGGCCAAGCTTTTCAGCGAAAAACACCTGCTGAAAGCTTGACCGGTAACAGAGTATCTACAGGGGGGGGGGCAGGGATCAGAGTTCGACTTTTACCCAACTGACCGGCTGATCCAGCCAATCGGCAAACTCATCGATAAAGCTCTGTTTGAACCCTGCCTCGGCCCAATTGTTGAAGATAAACCCCAGGTTGGAAAACCCGCACTCCTGCAGGAACAGAAATCCGTTGATGTCATCTTCATGCCCGCATTCGGGGCAGGTGAAGTTATCGGTACGCCCCGGCATCCAGTCTTCCAGGCTTTCGAACAGCGCCTCGCCGACTTCCTTGCGGCACTCGGCGCAGCCCGCTTCCTCCAGAAAGCCCTTGGCCGGCGTATAGATGCAGCGCTTGGTAATGATCTCCAGGCCATTGATCGGCTCACCGAACGGCAGCGCTTGCGGGTGCAGCACCACGGCACGGGCACCGTCGGCGATCGCGTGGCCCATGCGGCTGCCGGTGCGGCCGCAGGTGGTGAGTTCTTCCTTGATGATGTTCTTGCGCACCAGCCACCGCACGACCGCCCTTGCTCGGGGTTCGTGCACCGGCAGGGTGGAGATTTTCGGGACGATGATGCTTTGAGAATTCATGGCACAAGCCTGCATGTTCTGAATGATCACCCTTGTGGGAGTGAGCCTGCTGGCGATTCGGTCGTTGCAGCCACTTTGAAGTTGCCTGACCCACCGCCATCGCGAGCAGGCTCGCTCCCACATGGATTTGCGGCCGGCAGCTTAATCCCTGACGCACTCAGGTCAAGTACTCAAATAACGCCCGATCAACGCGATCCCGCTGGCCAGCACCAGCCAGGTCACCAGCCGCACGAACGCCTCGCGGGACAACCTCAGGGTCAACCGCCGGCCAACCCACAACCCACCGCCATGGCCGGCAACAAACACAGCGCCAGTAACAACAAGGGTAGCTCGGCGTACACCCCTGCGACAGCGAACAGGCGGCAGACAACCGGGTTGGACGGGCTTTGACCCACAGGCTGTAAATCCCGTAGGCGCTGATAAACAATTGCGTGGCCCAGGTGACTACCTGGACAGCCAAGACGGCGCCTCCATGGACATTTCAAAAATACCCTGCAGGCGCTGCCGCAGGCTGCGATCTTTTGATCTGGATTTTCGGCGAAGCAGGCATTTTTCAAGATCAAAAGATCGCAGCCTGCGGCGGCTCCTACGGGGATCGTGCATTGCGCAGGAGATTGCCTTTATCATGCGCCCCATGATTAAAGATCCCTTTGCAAGACTCGGCCTGGACCGTGAAGTCCTGACTGTCAGCCAGCTCAACGGCCGCGCGCGGGTGTTGCTGGAAGACGTGTTCAGCAACATCTGGGTCGAAGGCGAAATTTCCAACCTCGCCCGCCCGGCGTCCGGCCATGTGTATTTCACCCTCAAAGACAGCGGCGCCCAGGTGCGTTGCGCACTGTTTCGGCAAAACGCCGCGCGGGTCCGCCAGGCGCTGAAGGATGGCCTGGCGGTGAAGGTGCGCGGCAAGGTTTCGCTTTTCGAGGGCCGTGGTGATTACCAACTGATCCTCGACACCGTGGAGCCGGCCGGTGACGGAGCGCTGCGGTTGGCGTTCGATGCGCTGAAGGAAAAACTCAGCGCTGAAGGCCTGTTCAGTGCCGAACGCAAAGTGGCGCTGCCGGCGCATCCGCAACGCATCGGCATCATCAGTTCGCCGACGGGGGCGGTGATTCGCGACATCATCAGCGTGTTCCGCCGCCGTGCTCCGCAGGTTCAACTGACGTTGATCCCGACGGCCGTGCAAGGTCGCGAAGCCACGGCCCAGATTGTCAGGGCACTGAAGCTGGCGGATGCCCGAGGCTTTGACGCGTTGATCCTGGCCCGTGGTGGCGGCTCGCTGGAAGACCTCTGGTGTTTCAACGAAGAAGCCGTAGCCCGCGCCGTGGACGCCTGCGTGACGCCGATTGTCAGCGCGGTCGGTCACGAGACCGATGTGTCGATCAGTGACTTCGTCGCCGACGTACGCGCCCCTACCCCTTCGGCGGCTGCGGAGTTACTCGCGCCGGACTCCAGCGACCTGGTGCGCCGTGTCGAAAGCCTGCATCGGCGCCTGGTGATGCGCATTCGCGATCGCCTGATGCGCGATCGTCTGCGCCTGGAGGGCATGTCCCGGCGCCTGCGTCATCCCGGTGAGCGCCTGCGTCAGCAAGCGCAACGCCTTGACGACCTGGACATGCGCATGCGCCGGGCTTTCGAGCGCAGCCTCAACACCCGTCGCGAACGTTTGATCCGCCTGGAAACCCGCCTCGCCGGCCAGCATCCCGGGCGCCAATTGGCGATGCTGCGCCAGCGCCTCGACAGTCTCGCGGAACGCCTGCCCAGGGCCATGCGCGAAGGGCTCAAGGACCGGCGCATGCAGCTGCAAAACCAGATGCAAACGTTGCACGTGGTCAGCCCCCTGGCGACCCTTGGCCGCGGCTACAGCATCCTGTTGGATGAACGCGGTAATGCGATTCGTAACGCCGCCCAGACCCACACCGGCCAGCGCCTCAAAGCCAGGCTGGGCGAAGGCGAGCTGCAAGTCAGGGTCGAAGACAATCACCTGACGCCCGTCACCCTTTCTTTACTGGATTGATCCATGCCGCGCATTCTCGCCTCGCTGTTTTTCTTGTGCCTGACCTTCAACGCCCACGCCGACAGCTACATCACTCGCTTGCTCAACAAACCGGTGCCGGGCGGCGTGGCGGTGGTGGACCTGGGCACCTCTGCGCAACCACCCAAGGCCAGCTATCAAGGCAAGCCGGTGCTGGTGGTAAAGGAACAGAACAACTGGCTGGCCATTGTCGGCGTGCCGCTGACGGTCAAGCCTGGCCACCAGCAAGTCAGCAGCGGCGGGCGCAACCTGGTGTTCACCGTTGGCAGCAAGAAGTACCCGGAACAGCACATCACCCTGAAAAACACCCAGCAGGTCAACCCGAACCCGGCCAACCTCAAGCGCATTGAGGGCGAGCTGGCCGAGCAGATCAAGGCCTACCGCACCTTCAGCCCGAACACCCCGAGCAACCTGCTGCTGGACAAACCGGTCAACGGCCCCCTCTCCAGCAAGTTCGGCGTGCGTCGCTTCTTCAACGGCGAAGAACGCAACGCCCACTCCGGCCTGGACTTCGCCGTACCCGCCGGCACCCCGATCAAGACCCCCGCCGCCGGCAAGGTGATCCTGATCGGCAACTACTTCTTCAACGGCAACACGGTGTTCGTCGACCACGGCCAGGGCTTTATCAGCATGTTCTGCCACATGTCGAAAATCGACGTGAACGTCGGCCAGCAAATGCCTCGCGGCGGCGTAGTCGGCAAAGTCGGCGCCACCGGCCGCGCCACCGGCCCGCACATGCACTGGAATGTGAGCCTGAATGATGCGCGGGTGGATCCGGCGATTTTCATTGGGGCGTTTCAGCCGTAAGTGATCCCCCCATCAATCAGCGCACGGCTGAGAAAGCGGGTTTGATCGTAGCTCAATCGATGCGAGCAAACCGCTCGATCTGAGGCTGCTCGCGGTGCTCGGCCTGCCACAAATCGTAGCTGCACTGCATGGCCAGCCAGGTTTGGGCCTTGCTGATGCCAGCGCGCTCCAAACGTACAGCCAGATCGGGACTGATAGGCGCGTGCCCATGCAATATTCTGGAAAAAGTTTCCCGGGCATACCCGAGACGTCGAGCCATTTCAGTAATGGTGATCCCCAGTCCGGGAACCACGTCCTCAAGCAAGATTTCGCCAGGATGAGGAGGATTGTGCATACCCATTCAGCTGCCTCTGCTCAGTGGTAGTCAAGATAATCAACCAGCTCGACGTGGTCGTCGAACATGCGAAAAATGATGCGCCAGTACCACTTATGCTGACCGACCAATAGTCAGCCAGCTCGCCTCTCAAACTATGGAATCGCCAACCGGGGAGATCCAGCTCACTTGAGTGGCGGGCGCTGTCCAGGATGAGGAGGACTCGACGCAAGCGCTTTGCATGATTCGTGTTGATGCCTTTGGTTGAACCAGTCTCATAGAAAGCTCTGAGGCCTTTATGTTTCCAGCTGACAATCATGCGAGGACTGTGACGCGATACATCACACACCGCAATGGCTTATCGGAGGATTTTTGATCGGGCTTCATGGGGTCGGTCACTCAGGTATTTAAACCCAGGAAACTAGAGATTCGGGTTCCGAGCGACAACCCTAAAAACTTGTAGGAACCCTGCGAAGCACACGTCAGACGGAGCTTATAGGCAACAAAAAACCCGCCGACCAAACTGGCCCAGCGGGTTTCCTGCCTCAGCAACCAGAGATCAATAATCCTCCAGCCGCCATACCTCGTAAGCCGGTGTCTCATACGGGTGACTGAGCTTCAACGCGGCCACCACGGCCACGATCAGCTCATCCGCCACGACCAGCTCGACTTTCCATTCCTCCACCTGCTCGACCTCGCCAGCCTCGCCAATGAACGGCTGACTGCCGTCCAGCGGGCGGAACTGGCCTTGGCCCAGGACCTGCCACGAACAGTGGTCATAGGCACCGATTCGACCGCCACCGGCAGCGAACACAGCACTCTTGACCCCATCGACGTGGCTGGTCGGAACGAAAAAGGCGAGCTTGAACATGGGGCTTAGTTCACCCACACGCGAGCGTTGCGGAACATGCGCATCCACGGCGCGTCTTCGTTCCAGTCTTCCGAGCGCCACGAGTTCTGCACGGCGCGGAATACACGCTCAGGGTGCGGCATCATGATGGTCACGCGACCGTCACGGCTGGTCAGCCCGGTGATGCCGCGCGGCGAGCCGTTCGGGTTGGCCGGATACTTCTCGGTGACCTTGCCGTGGTTGTCGACGAAACGCATCGCCACGCACCCCGACAGATCGGCTTCGAGCAAGGCTTCTTCGCTGGCGAACTCGGCATGGCCTTCACCGTGGGCGATGGCGATCGGCATACGCGAACCGGCCATGCCCTGGAGGAAGATCGAGTTCGATTCCTGGACCTGAACCATCGCCACGCGCGCTTCGAACTGCTCGGAACGGTTGCGCACGAAGTGTGGCCAGAACTCGCTGCCCGGGATCAGCTCATGCAGGTTGGACATCATCTGGCAACCGTTGCACACACCGAGAGTGAAGCTGTCGTTGCGTTCGAAGAAGCCCTGGAACGCATCGCGAGCACGGCTGTTGAACAGCGCGGACTTGGCCCAGCCTTCGCCGGCACCCAGTACGTCGCCGTAGGAGAAACCACCGCAGGCTACCAGGCCCTTGAACTCGTTCAGGTCGACACGGCCGGCCAGGATGTCGCTCATGTGCACGTCAATGGCGTTGAAGCCGGCGCGATCAAATGCCGCCGCCATTTCCACCTGACCGTTGACGCCCTGCTCACGCAATACGGCAACCTGTGGACGAATGCCTTTCTTGATGTAAGGCGCAGCGACGTCCTGGTTGACGTCAAAGCTCAGCTTGACGCTCAGGCCCGGGTTGTCTTCTTCCAGCAGCACGTCGAACTCTTGTTCGGCGCAGTCGACGTTGTCGCGCAGACGCTGGATCTGGTAGCTGGTTTCAGCCCAGGTACGTTGCAGCAGACGACGCTGGCCTTCGAATACGGTTTCGCCGTTGAACGTGATGTTGATCTGGCCATTGTTCATTGGCTGACCGATCACCGACACGCAGTCGCCCAGACCGGCCGCGCTGAACTGCGCGAGGATGTCTGGCGTGGCGTCCTGACGAACCTGGATCACGGCGCCCAGTTCTTCGTTGAACAGGATCGCGGCGATGTCAGCGGAGGTTTCTGCCAGACCATCGAGATTCAGGCTCAGGCCGCAGTGACCGGCAAACGCCATTTCCACTACGCTGGTCAGCAGGCCACCGTCGGAACGGTCGTGGTAAGCCAGCAGGTGACCATCGGCGTTGAGGCCCTGGATCACTGCGAAGAAGGCTTTCAGGTCTTCGGCATCATCGACGTCCGGCGCTTGCGAGCCGAGCTTGCCGTGAACCTGGGCCAGGATCGAGGCGCCCATGCGGTTCTGGCCACGGCCCAGGTCGATCAGGATCAGGTCGGTGGTGCCCTTGTCCATGCGCAGTTCCGGAGTCAGGGTCTGACGGATGTCAGCCACTGGCGCGAAACCGGTCACGATCAGGGACATCGGCGAGGTGACGGTCTTGTCTTCGCCGTTATCGTTCCAGCGGGTGGCCATGGACATGGAGTCCTTGCCCACCGGGATGGTGATACCCAGGTCCGGGCACAATTCCATGCCAACTGCCTTCACGGTGTCGTACAGACGTGCGTCTTCACCCGGGTGACCGGCCGCGGACATCCAGTTCGCCGACAGTTTGATGTCGGAGATCTTGTTGATGCGCGAAGCGGCGATGTTGGTCAGGGTCTCACCAATGGCCATGCGGCCCGACGCCGGAGCGTCCAGCAGAGCCAGCGGAGTCCGCTCGCCCATGGCCATGGCTTCACCGGTGTAGACGTCGAAGCTGGTGGCGGTGACGGCAACGTCGGCCACTGGAACCTGCCACGGGCCGACCATCTGGTCACGGGCCACGAGGCCGGTGATGGTGCGGTCGCCGATGGTGATCAGGAAGCTTTTGCTGGCGACGGCCGGGTGATGCAGAACGCGTTCAACGCAGTCGGCGATCTCGAGCGTCGCCGGATCGAAGTCATCGCCCAGTTCGTTTTCACGAACAGCCGAGCGGTGCATGCGCGGAGCCTTGCCCAGCAGCACTTCGAGTGGCATGTCCACCGGGTTGTTGCCGAAGTGACTGTCGGTAACGGTCAGTTGCGGCTCGGCAGTGGCTTCGCCGACGACGGCAAACGGGCAACGCTCGCGTTCGCAGATCGCCTGGAAGCGTTCGAAGTCCGCAGGGCCAACCGCCAGGACGTAACGTTCCTGGGATTCGTTACTCCAGATTTCGTGCGGGGCCATGCCCGGCTCGTCGTTTGGAATGTTGCGCAGTTCGAAGCGACCGCCACGGTTGCCGTCGTTGACCAGTTCCGGGAAAGCGTTGGACAGGCCGCCGGCGCCGACGTCATGGATGAAGCTGATCGGGTTCTTGTCACCCAACTGCCAGCAACGGTCGATGACTTCCTGGCAGCGACGTTCCATTTCCGGGTTTTCGCGCTGTACGGATGCAAAATCCAGGTCAGCCGAGCTGGTGCCGGTGGCCATGGAGGAAGCCGCGCCGCCACCCAGGCCGATCAACATGGCCGGGCCACCGAGGACGATCAGCTTGGAGCCGACAATGATCTCGCCTTTCTGTACGTGTTCGGCACGGATGTTACCCATGCCGCCGGCCAGCATGATCGGCTTGTGGTAACCGCGAACCTCGTCGCCACGGGGAGTGGTGATCGACTGTTCGAAGGTACGGAAGTAGCCGGTCAGGGCGGGACGGCCGAATTCGTTGTTGAACGCGGCGCCACCCAGTGGGCCTTCGATCATGATGTCCAGCGCGGTAACGATGCGCTCAGGCTTGCCGTACGGCACTTCCCACGGCTGTTCGAAGCCCGGGATCTGCAGGTTCGACACGGTGAAACCAGTGAGGCCAGCCTTTGGCTTGGCGCCGCGACCGGTAGCGCCTTCGTCGCGGATCTCGCCACCGGAACCGGTGGATGCGCCCGGGAACGGGGCGATCGCGGTCGGGTGGTTGTGGGTTTCCACCTTCATCAGGATGTGCACCGGCTCCTGCACCGCGCCGTACTGGCGGGTTTCAGGGTCCGGGAAGAAACGACCGGCGACGTTACCGACGATCACCGAGGCGTTGTCCTTGTAAGCGGACAGGACGCCTTCGCTGTGCATCTGGTAGGTGTTCTTGATCATGCCGAACAGGCTTTTTTCCTGGCTCTGACCGTCGATGTCCCAACTGGCGTTGAAGATCTTGTGACGGCAGTGCTCGGAGTTGGCCTGGGCGAACATCATCAGTTCGATGTCGTGTGGGTTGCGCTTCAAGCCGACGAAAGCGTTGACCAGATAGTCGATCTCGTCTTCGGCCAGGGCCAGACCCAGCTCGGTGTTGGCTTTTTCCAGCGCGGCGCGGCCGCCGCCCAACACGTCGATCGCGGTCAGGGGCTTGGGCTCGGCGTGGCTGAACAGACCTGCGGCCTGCTCCAGGTTGGCCAGGACGATCTGGGTCATGCGGTCGTGCAAGGCGTCCGAGATCAGCTGCGCTTCAGTTTCGCTGAACTGGCCGGCGACATAGAAGGCGATGCCGCGCTCAAGGCGCTGGATCTTGCCCAGGCCGCAGTTGCGAGCGATGTCGCTGGCTTTGCTGGACCAGGGCGAGATGGTGCCGAAACGTGGCAACACCAGGAACAGACGACCGGTCGGCTCCTGGACTGGAACACTTGGGCCGTACTTCAGAAGGCGCGCGAGCACCTGCTGTTCGTCGCCGGTCAGGACGCCGGTAACCTCGGCGAAGTGAGCGAATTCAGCATACAAGCCGCTGACAGCCGGGACGCATCGGCGAAGTTGCTCAAGGAGTTTGCTGTGGCGAAAGGCAGAAAGGGCAGGAGCGCCGCGCAGGATCAACATCTTCGGGACAGCCTCGGGAAGGGGTGTGCTTTGAGGCCGTGCATTCTAGCCTAAACCGCCCGTGACATCACCCGAAACGGTACGCACGGCCGTACCCGAACGTCGGGCCGGGGTTTCAGGGCAGAAACAGGAGGCGTTCAGCGCTTATTTTTTCCATCAAGAAGCGCCGTAAAAGCCCATTCCTGCGGGTTGTGCGCCGTTTTTTGCTGCTCTAGCAGACTGGCCCAGTGCTGTCGAGATATGGCGCTCGTGGTCCTTTGCGTATACTGCGCAGATGTTTTCCCCAACGGCTTTGCGTCCGCGGTACGCCAAATGGCTGATCGCAACCGGACTCTTCCTGATGCTTGGTGGCTGTGTTGATAAACCCAACACACTCGAGCGTGTAAAGGAGGATGGCGTGCTGCGGGTGGTTACCCGAAACAGCCCCGCCACCTACTTTCAGGATCGCAGCGGTGAAACCGGCTTTGAATACGAGCTGGTGAAACGTTTCGCCGACGATCTGGGGGTCGAGCTGAAAATCGAAACCGCCGATAATCTGGACGACCTGTTCAATCAGGTGGGCAAGCCCAACGGCCCTGTGCTGGCTGCTGCCGGACTGGTCAGCAGCGAGCAACGCAAAAAGCAGGTGCGGTTCTCCCACTCCTACCTGGAAGTCACCCCGCAGATCATCTATCGCAACGGCCAGTCACGGCCTACCGATGCGGGGGATCTGGTGGGCAAGAAGATCATGGTGCTCAAGGGCAGCACCCATGCCGAGCAACTGGCAGAGCTTAAACGGAAATTTCCGCGCATTGAATACGAAGAGTCCGACGCCGTCGAAGTCGTGGACCTGTTGCGCATGGTCGATGAAGGCCAGATCGACCTGACCCTGGTCGACTCCAACGAAGTGGCGATGAACCAGGTCTACTTCCCCAACGTGCGGGTCGCCTTTGACCTGGGTGACGCCAGCAACCAGAGCTGGGCCGTGGCGGCAGGCGAAGACAACAGCCTGCTCAACGAGATCAACGACTACCTCGACAAGGTCAAGAAGAACGGCACCCTGCAACGTTTGAAGGACCGCTACTACGGTCACGTCGACGTGCTCGGCTACATGGGCGCCACGACCTTCGCCCAGCATTTGCAGCAACGGCTGCCCAAGTACGAACAGCACTTCAAGGCCTACGCCAAGAAAGAAAAGGTCGACTGGCGCCTGCTGGCGGCGGTGGGTTATCAGGAATCCCTGTGGCAGGCCGCAGTGACGTCCAAGACCGGCGTGCGTGGCCTGATGATGCTGACCCAGAACACTGCGCAGGCCATGGGCGTGTCCAATCGCCTGGACCCCAAGCAGAGCATCATGGGCGGCGCCAAGTACCTGGCTTACATGAAGGAACAGCTGGACGATTCAATCAAGGAGCCAGACCGCACCTGGTTTGCCCTGGCGGCCTACAACGTCGGCAGCGGCCACCTGGATGACGCGCGCAAGCTGACCGCCAAGGAAGGGCTGAATCCGAACAAATGGCTGGACGTGAAGAAGATCCTGCCGCGCCTGTCGCAGAAGCAGTGGTACAGCAAGACCCGCTATGGTTATGCCCGGGGCGGCGAGCCGGTGCATTTTGTGGCGAACATCCGCCGGTATTACGACATCCTGACCTGGGTGACACAGCCGCAGCTTGAGGGTGATCAGGTGGCTGAAGGCAATTTGCATGTGCCGGGGATCGACAAGTCCAAACCGAACCAGGAATCGCCGCAGCTTTAAAGCAAAAAGATCGTCCGAACGCGGCTCGAGCCTCCGGCACCTCCTACAGGGTTATGCGTACACCTGTAGGAGCTGCCGGAGGCTGCGATCTTTTGATCTTAGCCTTTCAACGCCGCTGCCAGAATCAGCGATTTCATCTCCGACACCGCCGACTTGAAGCCGACAAATAGCGCATGCGCCACCAGCGCGTGGCCGATATTAAGTTCGTTGATGCCCTTGATCGCAGCCACCGCTTCAACGTTGTGGTAGTGCAGACCGTGGCCGGCGTTGACGATCAAACCCTGGGCCAGACCAAAAGCCACGCCATCCGCTACACGCTTGAGCTCTTCAGCCACTTGCGTCGGCGTCTCGGCGTCCGCGTAACGCCCCGTGTGCAGCTCGATGGCCGGCGCACCCACTCGGCGGGACGCTTCGATCTGGCGCTCGTCCGCGTCGATGAACAACGACACCTCGCAGCCAATTTTCGCCAGTCGGTCCACCGCCGCCTTGATCCGAGCCTCCTGCCCCGCTACATCCAGCCCGCCTTCAGTGGTCAGCTCCTGGCGAGTTTCCGGGACCAGGCAAATGTGCGCAGGGCGGATGCGCTCGGCGAACACCATCATCTCTTCGGTGACGCCCATCTCGAAGTTCATGCGGGTCTGCAGCACATCCTTGAGCAGCAGCACGTCGCGTTCCTGGATATGGCGACGGTCTTCGCGCAGGTGCACGGTGATGCCGTCAGCGCCCGCCTCTTCCGCGTCCAGTGCGGCCTTGACCGGATCCGGGTAACGAGTGCCCCGGGCCTGACGCAGGGTGGCAACGTGGTCGATGTTCACGCCAAGAAGAATGCGATTGCTGGTGGTCACGGAAGCGCTCCTGAAGAGGGGAAAGTTCGGTGCACAGCATACACGGGGATTTTACGGCTTTCGAAACAACTCTCGGGAAACCAGGGGACGACCGCCCAGATGCACGGCAAGTGCCTGGCGCATCAACCGTTTGGCGGCCGATAAAGCACCCGGTGCCGACCAGTCCGCTTCGGCCATGGCCAGCAATTCAGTGCCGTTGAACAGTCCGGGCTGCAACAGGTACACCCGCTCCAGTCCCGCGTCCACCTGCAGGCGATACAGACCGTCCGGCGCTACAGGCTCACCGTGGATATCAGTGCCGAGCGCGAAGCCGTAGCCCAGATCATCGAGCAACCGCCATTCAAAGGAGCGCAGCAACGGCTCCAGCGGACGACCTTCGGCCAGCGCCAGCAACGTCGCGGCGTAGTGGTCGAACACACCCGGCAGCGGGTCTTCGGCGGGTAGCAGGCGAATCAGCAGCTCATTGAGGTACAGGCCACTGAACAGCGCTTCGCCGTTGAGCCAGGTGGAAACCCCCGAGGCCTCCATCCGCCCGACGTTCTTCAGCTCCCCTCGCCCGCGAAATTCGACTTCCAGGGGCACGAAGGGCCTGGCCAAGGTCCCGGCCTTGCCCCGCGCACTGCGCAACACCGCCCGTAGCCGACCTTGCGGCGTAAGGAAGTCGACCAACGCGCTGCTCTCGCGGTAGGCGCGAGAGTGGAGTACGAAGGCGGGCTGGGGAATGGGTGGGGTTTGCGACATGGAAGTCAGGGTTCTCGAAGAAAGTGCGCAGCTCTACAAACAACAAAAACCAATGTGGGAGCGGGCCTGCCCGCGATGGCGGACTGACATCCAACATCTATATTGAATGTTACATCCTCATCGCGGGCAAGCCCGCTCCCACAGGTTCTGCGGTGCAGCGTCGATCGGGTTTACAGGTCGCCGTAACCCAGCGAACGCAGCGCGCGCTCGTCATCGGACCAGCCGCCTTTCACTTTCACCCAGAGGTTGAGCATGATCTTGGAGTCGAACAGCAGCTCCATGTCCTTGCGCGCCTCGGTGCCGATGCGCTTGATGCGCTCGCCCTTGTCGCCAATGATGATCTTCTTCTGGCCGTCGCGCTCGACGAGGATCAAGGCATGAATATGCAGGGTCTTGCCCTGCTGCTTGAACTCTTCGATTTCGACGGTGATCTGGTACGGCAGCTCTGCACCCATCTGGCGCATGATCTTTTCGCGCACCAGTTCGGCGGCGAGGAAGCGACTGCTGCGGTCGGTGATCTGGTCTTCGGGGAAGAAGTGATCGTTTTCCGGAAGGTAGCCGGCAATCACCCGCTCCAGCGCTTCGAGGTTGTGCCCGTGCTGGGCCGAGATCGGCATGATCTGCGCGTTCGGCAGCTGCTCCTGCAACCAGCTCAGGTGCGGCATCAGCTCGGCTTTGTCTTCGATGCGATCCGTCTTGTTCAACGCCACGATCAGCGGGCCGGTCACATACTGGACGCGCTCCAGGACCATCTGGTCCTCGTCGGTCCACTTGGTGCGGTCGACTACGAAGATCACCACGTCCACGTCTTTCAAGGCTGCCGAGGCCGTCTTGTTCATGTAGCGGTTGAGGGCTTTTTCGCCACCTTTGTGCATGCCCGGAGTGTCGACGTAGATCGCCTGCACGGCGCCTTCGGTCTTGATGCCCAGCATGTTGTGGCGGGTGGTTTGCGGCTTGCGCGAAGTGATCGCGAGCTTCTGGCCGAGGATGTGGTTCAGCAACGTGGACTTGCCCACGTTGGGACGGCCGACGATGGCAACATAGCCACAGCGTGTTGCGGTTGAATCAGTCATTGCCATTCTCCACACCCAGGGCAATCAGTGCTGCGGCGGCCGCTACCTGTTCGGCAATACGACGACTCACACCCTGACCTCGGCTTTTTTCATTCAATAAGGTGATTTCACATTCGACGAAGAACGTCCGGCAATGCGGCTCACCCTGGATATCCACCACTTCGTAACGCGGCAGCTCACACCCACGCGATTGCAGGAATTCCTGCAGGCGGGTCTTTGGATCTTTGTTGGTGTCGACCAGCGTCAGGCCTTCGAACTCACCGGCCAGCCAGGCCAGCACGCGCTCGCGCGCCATGTCCATGCCCGCGTCCAGGTAGATTGCACCAATCAGCGCTTCCAGGGCATCGGCCAGAATCGACTCGCGACGGAAACCGCCGCTCTTCAACTCGCCAGAGCCCAGGCGCAGGTACTCGCCCAGATCGAAACCGCGGGCCAGTACAGCCAGGGTCTCACCTTTCACCAGGCGTGCGCGCAGACGCGACAACTGGCCTTCGCGAGCCAGCGGGAAGCGATCGAACAGCGCCTCGCCAGCGACGAAATTGAGGATGGCATCACCGAGGAATTCCAGGCGTTCGTTGTTGCGCCCGGCAAAGCTGCGGTGAGTCAGGGCCAGGACCATCAGTTCCTGGTCCTTGAAGGTGTAGCCGAGCTGACGCTCTAGACGGCTTAAGGAAACGCTCACGGTGTACCCACGCTGAGTTCGTGGCTGGATTCCACCGCCATCGCCGGGGTGCGGCGCAGGCTTGGGACAATTAACGCTGTGTTCAAAAATTACGTCCTGAATATCATTGTTTTCATGCTTCGGGCGCCGATTGTAGCGGCTCCAGAAATGCATTCGGCGCTGTGTTCAACAGCGCCGTGTGTGATTACTTGATCAGGCCAACCCGCGAGAAGTTCGGCAGGTGACTGAGTTTGGGTTCAGGCCAGCTCATCCAGACCGCGAAGGCCTTGCCGACGATATTCTTGTCGGGGACCATGCCCAGCAGGTCCTTGGGAATACTCGGATCATCCCAATAGCGACTGTCGTTGGAGTTGTCGCGGTTGTCGCCCATCATGAAGTAGTGCCCGGCAGGCACGGTCCACGAACGGTCCGGCGTTGCGCGATAGCGGCTCATTTCCTTGCGGATCAGGTGCTCGGCGACACCGAGTTTTTCCTTGTAGAGCTCGGCACTGCCCAGGGTGCCCGGCTCGGAGCCGATCAACTGCTCGGCAACGGACTCGCCGTTGACGAACAGGCGCTTGTCGGCGGTGTAGCGAATCTGGTCGCCCGGCAGGCCCACTACACGCTTGATGTAGTTGACGTTCGGATCGCTCGGATAGCGGAAAACCATCACATCGCCGCGCTGCGGGTCACCGATTTCGATCACTTTCTTGTCGATCACCGGCAAGCGGATCCCGTAGGAGAACTTGCTCACCAGAATGAAATCGCCAACGTCCAGGGTCGGTTTCATCGAGCCGGATGGAATCTGGAACGGTTCCACCAGGAACGAACGCAGCACCAGCACGATGAACAACACCGGGAAGAACGACTTGCCGTATTCGACCAGCAGCGGCTCCTTGTTCAGTTTTTCGACCACCATCCCGTCAGGCTGGCTGACGCTGCCCTGATAGGATGCAATGGCTGCACGCCGACGCGGCGCGAGAAAAACCAGATCGAGCAACGCCAACAGGCCGCAGACGAACACGGCGATGACCAGCAACAGCGGGAAATTTAGTGACATAGGACCTAACTATCCAACCTGAGCACTGCAAGGAAGGCTTCTTGTGGAATTTCCACGTTGCCGACTTGCTTCATGCGTTTCTTACCGGCCTTTTGCTTTTCAAGCAGTTTCTTCTTACGGCTGACGTCGCCGCCGTAGCATTTGGCCAATACGTTCTTTCTGAGTGCCTTGACGGAGGTTCGCGCAATGATCTGCCCGCCAATGGCGGCCTGGATCGCGACGTCGAACATCTGGCGCGGAATCAGCTCTTTCATCTTCTCGGTCAACTGGCGACCTTTGTAGTGCGCGTTATCCTTGTGCACGATCAGCGCCAGGGCGTCGACCTTGTCACCGTTGATCAGCACATCCAGTTTCACCAGGTTAGCCGACTGATAACGATCGAAATGGTAGTCCAGCGAAGCATAGCCGCGGCTGGTGGACTTCAGGCGATCGAAGAAGTCCAGGACCACTTCGTTCATCGGCAGATCGTAGGTCACCTGGACCTGGGTACCGAGGAACAGCATGTCGTGCTGCACGCCACGCTTCTCGATGCACAGGGTAATGACGTTGCCCAGGTGCTCTTGCGGCACAAGAATGTTGGCCCGCACGATCGGCTCGCGCATGTCTTCGATGGAAGACAGGTCTGGAAGCTTCGACGGGTTGTCGACGTAAATCGTTTCACCGGTTTTCAGCAACAGCTCGAAAATTACCGTCGGCGCCGTGGTGATCAGGTCCAGGTCATACTCGCGCTCCAGGCGCTCCTGGATGATTTCCATGTGCAGCATGCCGAGGAACCCGCAACGGAAGCCGAAGCCCAGGGCGTCGGAACTCTCTGGGGTGTACTGCAGCGACGAGTCGTTGAGGGTGAGCTTTTGCAGGGCCTCACGGAAATCTTCGAAGTCGTCGGAGCTGACCGGAAACAGGCCGGCGTAAACCTGCGGCTGAATGCGCTTGAAACCCGGCAGGACGTCGACGTCCGGGGTTGAGCTCAAGGTCAGGGTGTCACCCACCGGCGCACCGTGAATGTCCTTGATGCCAGCGATGATGAAACCTACTTCACCGGCCTTAAGGTCAGTGGTAGCGGTATGTTTAGGGTTGAATACACCGACGCTGTCCACCAGGTGGATCTTGCCGGTGGACTTGACGAGAATCTTGTCGCCCTTCTTCACGCGGCCATGGCGCACGCGTACCAGGGAAACAACGCCCAGGTAGTTGTCGAACCAGGAGTCGATGATCAACGCTTGCAGCGGATCTTCGTAGTTGCCGGTCGGCGCAGGAATGGTGCGCACCAGACGCTCGAGGACTTCATCGACGCCCAGGCCGGTCTTGGCGCTGCACTCGACGGCATCAGTGGCATCGATGCCGATGATCTTCTCGATCTCTTCCTTCACGCGGTCCGGATCGGCCTGCGGCAGGTCGATCTTGTTCAGCACGGGCATGACTTCCAGGCCCTGCTCGATCGCCGTGTAGCAGTTGGCAACCGACTGCGCTTCCACGCCCTGGCCAGCGTCGACCACCAGCAAAGCACCCTCACAGGCCGCCAGCGAGCGGCTGACTTCATAGGTGAAGTCAACGTGGCCCGGGGTGTCGATGAAGTTCAGCTGGTACTTGATGCCATCGCGAGCGGTGTAATAAAGGGTGACGCTGTGGGCCTTGATGGTGATCCCGCGTTCACGCTCCAGGTCCATGGAGTCCAGTACCTGGGCTTCCATTTCGCGCTCGGCAAGGCCGCCGCACATCTGGATGAATCGATCGGCCAGCGTCGACTTGCCATGGTCAATGTGGGCGATGATGGAGAAATTGCGGATATGACTCAAATCACTCACGGATCAACACTCAAAAAGGCTGCAGGCATAGCCCGCGGAAAAATAGCCGGGAATTGTACCTGATCCACGGCGCAAGCGTCACCTGCGCAGGTCGGACGGCACTGACAAAAACGCCCCGGTCTCACGACAAGGGCGTTTTTCATTGGCTCGTTGTTCGGGAAATACGCGCAATCAACCGGCCCGGCGCAACAACCAGACCCCGGCCAGGGCGCACACGCTGGCAGGCACCAGCACCGCAAACAGCGGCGAGAAACCGAACACCAGGCTCGATGGCCCCAGCAGATCCTGGACGATTCGGAAGGTGAACCCCACCAGTACACCGGTGAACACCCGCTGACCGAGGGTCACCGAGCGCAGCGGACCAAAGATGAAGGAGATCGCCATCAGCACCAGTGCCGCAGTGACCAGCGGCTGCAACACCTTGACCCAAAATGCCAACCAGTAACGACCGTTATTCAGCCCCTGGTCGGCCAGGTAATGGATATACCCCCACAAACCGGAGATCGACAGAGACTCTGGCGCCATGACCACCGTGCTCAGCAGTTGCGGACTGAGGGCAACTTCCCAGCGCTCGACCTGGGCCGCAACCACTTCAGTGTTCTTCTCATGGAATACCGTGGTGGTGACATCGCTCAGCTGCCAGTGGTCCTTGTCGAACTCCGCACGCTTGGCGAAGCTGGCCGACAGCATGTGCCGCTCTTTGTCGAAGCGATAGCGGGTGACACCGTACAGCAAGCCGTTGGGTTGTACCGAGTTGACGTGAATGAACTCGTCACCCTGGCGATGCCACAGGCCGTGACGGGCACTTTGCGCGTCACCGCTGCCCTGGGCCAGCGAACGATTGGCCTGGGCAGCGCTTTCGGTGGCCGGCGCAACGTATTCGCCGATCAGGACTCCGACAACCATCAGCACCAGCATCGGCTTCATTACTGCCCAGACGATCCGGCCAATGGACACGCCAGCGGCGCGCATGATGGTCAGTTCGCTGTTGCTGGCCAGGCTGCCCAGGCCGATCAGGCAGCCGATCAATGCCGCCATCGGCAACATGTCGTACAAACGTCGGGGGGCCGTCAGCAGGACGTAACTCAGCACGTCCAGCAAGGTGTAGGTATCGCTCGCATCGCCCATCTCGTCGATGAAGGCGAACAGCGTCGCCAAACCGAGAATGATGCCCAATACGGCCAGGATGGCCACGAAAACACTGCTACCAATGTAGCGATCCAGCTTAACCACGGGCCACCTCCAGCGCGCTGCGGCGACTCGCCATCTTCAGGCGCAGGGGCTCCCAATAGAGCAAGCCCAGCCCAATCGCCAGGAAGATCCCGTGCACCCACCACAAGCCGAGGGCCATCGGGATCTTGCCTTTTTCGAGCGCGCCGCGAGCGGCAATCAGGATGGTCAGGTAGGCCATATAAAGAAGAATCGCTGGCAGCAGCTTGAGGAATCGCCCCTGGCGCGGATTCACTCGCGACAGCGGCACCGCCATCAGGGTGACAATAAAGACCAGCAACGGCAGGGACATGCGCCATTGCAATTCGGTGCGCGAGCGAACGTCATCGCTGCCAATCAGGCTGCTGGTGGGCATCGCGTCACGGTCGGTGACTTCGTCGCTGACATCCGGCTTGGGCAGCAGCACGCCGTACTCGTCGTACTTGATGGCGCGATAGTCGGCCTGGCCCGGCTTGCCGTCGTAGCGATAGCCATTGTCGAGAATCAGGTAGCGGTTGCCGTCAGGGCGGATTTCCTGGCGACCCCTCTCGGCCACCAGCACGGAAATCCCGCGATCCTTCTGGTCGGTGCTGGTGTTCTTCTGGGAAATGAACACGCCACCGAGGTTGATGCGATCGTCCGTCAGGGTCTCGGTGTAGGTCACCCGCGTTCCATCACGCAGGGCCTGGAAGCGGCCCGGCTCCAGGGTGTCGAATTCAGTCAGGGCGTCTTGCTTGTTCAGCAGCAACTGGAACTGGTTGGCCCCTTGTGGCGCCAGGCTCAGGCTCAGCCATGCCACCACCAATGCCACCAGGGTGGCCGGGAACAGGGTCATGGCGAACAGCCGTTGCTGACTCATGCCGGTGGCCGACAACACGGTCATTTCGCTTTCGAGGTACAGGCGACCGTAAGCCAGCAGAATGCCCAGAAACAGGCCCAGCGGCAGGATCAGTTGCAGGAAGCCCGGCAGACGAAACCCCATGATCAGGAACAGGGAGCCTGGATCCAGCAGGCCCGCAGCGGCCTGGGCGAGGTATTTGATGAAGCGTCCGCTCATGATGATGACCAGCAGCACGGCGCTGACGGCGCTCAAGGTCAACAGGACTTCGCGGGATAGGTAACGAAAGACAATCAAACCAGACACTCCAGGGTTGTCAGGCGAAGGCGGCCAAACAAGCAAACGTAGCAGGCGGACCGCAAAGCAGGGCCGCCGAAAAAGATGGCGCATTATCCTGTGATTGCATGCGCCTGTCACTGCGCGCGTTCGCCATGCGGGAGCTCGCTCGCGTGCTCGTCAACGATTACGCGGGACGTCTGACACTCAACGGTGCTCTCAGGTTCATCGGCGCAACGCCGCCCGGATCCAGTTCGCTCCTGCAAGAGCGGCCGGAACCGTGACGAACCTGCGACCCAGGGTTGTCAGGCGCCGCCGACGAGGTTCAAACTGCGGCCTTTGCCGCAAGCCTGCCTTGCGTACTCTATTTATAGGCAAGTTCAGACACTTGCGTGTTGATCATTGATTCAGGGGCCCCGACATGGAACTGGTTGTAAAAAGCGTTAATCCGCAAACGTTGAAAACCGCCACGCTGGTGGTTGCCGTCAGCGAAGGCCGCAAACTCGGCGCCGTGGCCAGCCAAATTGACGCACTGAGCGGCGGCGCGATCAGCGCCGTGCTCAAGCGTGGCGACCTCGCCGGCAAAGTTGGCCAGAGCCTGCTGCTGCACAGCGTGCCCAACCTCAAGGCCGAGCGCGTATTGCTGGTCGGCGTCGGCAAGGACGAAGAACTGGGTGATCGCCCATTCCGTAAAATCATCGCCGGCATCCTCAATACCCTCAAGGGCCTGAACGGCAGCGATGCGGTACTGGCACTGGACGAAGTCGTGGTCAAGGGTCGTGACAGCTACGGCAAGACCCGCCTGCTGGCTGAAACCCTGGTGGACGGCCAATACACGTTCGACCAGTTCAAGAGCCAGAAAGCCGAGCCGCGCGCCCTGAAGAAAATCACCCTGGTGACCATCAAGGCCGCCCAGGCTGAAGTCGAGCGTGCCGTGGCCCACGCTACCGCGATCGCCAACGGCATGGCGTTCACCCGCAACCTGGGCAACCTGCCGCCGAACATCTGCCACCCGACTTTCCTGGGCGAGCAGGCCAAGAGCCTGGGCAAGGAATTCAAGAGCCTGAAAGTCGAAGTCCTTGACGAGAAGAAGATCAAGGACCTGGGCATGGGCTCGTTCTACGCCGTGGGCCAGGGCAGCGCCCAGCCTCCGCGCCTGATCGTCATGCAATACAACGGCGGCAAGAAATCCGAGAAGCCGTTCGCCCTGGTCGGCAAAGGCATCACTTTCGACACCGGCGGCATCAGCCTCAAGCCGGGCGCCGGCATGGACGAAATGAAGTACGACATGGGCGGCGCCGCCAGCGTCTTCGGTACCCTGCGCGCCGTGCTCGAACTGAAACTGCCGATCAACCTGGTGTGCATCCTGGCCTGCGCCGAGAACATGCCGAGCGGCAACGCTGCGCGCCCAGGCGACATCGTCACCACCATGAGCGGCCAGACCGTGGAAATCCTCAACACCGACGCCGAAGGCCGCCTGGTGCTGTGCGACGCCCTGACCTATTCAGAACGTTTCAAGCCCCAGGCCGTGATCGACATCGCGACCCTGACCGGCGCCTGTGTCGTCGCCCTGGGCGCACACACCTCCGGCCTGCTGGGCAACAACGACGAACTGATCGGCCAGTTGCTCAGCGCCGGTCAGTCCGCAGACGACCGTGCCTGGCAGTTGCCACTGTTCGATGAGTACCAGGAACAGCTCGACAGCCCGTTTGCCGACATCGCCAACATTGGCGGGCCGAAAGCCGGCACCATCACCGCAGCCTGCTTCCTGTCGCGCTTTACCAAGAACCTCAACTGGGCGCACCTGGACATCGCCGGCACCGCTTGGACCAGCGGCGGCAAGGACAAGGGCGCCACTGGCCGTCCGGTACCCCTGCTGACCCAGTACCTGCTGGACCGCGCCAAGGCCTAAATATCGCTCACTGACCACTGTAGGAGCGAGCTTGCTCGCGAAAAACTCAAGATCACCGCGATTAACCTGGTTTCCCGCGTAATCGTTGACGACCTTCGCGAGCAAGCTCGCTCCTACAGATTCCGCGGAAGTTGATTCCAGGAACCGCAATGACCAAAGTCGACTTCTATATCCTGCCCAGCGCCGATCCGTCGGCGCGGCTGGATTTCGCCTGCAAGCTCACTGAAAAAGCCTGGCGCATGGGCCATCGCATCTACCTGCATTGCAGCGATGCGAACCAACGTGACGATCTCGACGCACGCCTCTGGGCGTTCAAGGGCGAAAGTTTCGTGCCCCATGGCCCCGCCGAGAGCGAGCCGCAGGGTTTGATTGTGCTGGGCCTGGGAGACGACTGCGGTCAACATCAGGACCTGCTGGTTAATCTCGCCCTGAAAGTACCGACCTTTGCCAACAAGTTCGCCCGCGTGGCGGAAGTGGTGGTGGAAGACCCGGTGATTCGCCAGGCCGCGCGGGAGAGTTTCCGTTTCTATCGCGAACAGGGCTATCCTTTGCAAGACCACCGTTTACAGCGACTCTGAGTATTCCGATGGACACGCCAAAACAGCAACAGTCCGCGCATCTGCTGGACGACCTCGAGTCGATCCGCCAACTGCTCGGCGATGACAACCTGCAACCACCGTTGCTGACCGACACGGTCGAGGACGAGGATCAGGAACAGATCCCCATGCTGTTCGAGGCTGCCGGCAACCCGCCAGCCGCCAGCGAACCGCCCCCTGCCCCGGCTGCCGAAGATAAAGGCCCGGACGCCTTGCTGCATCTGGACGGCGAACTGCGCGCCGCTGCCATGCTGATCATGCAAGACGTGATCGACGACTTTGCGCCGCATATCGAAACCGAAATCAAACGCCGACTGGCGGCGCGGATGGAGCGGTTGCTCAGCCAGTACGAGTAGCCCACGCCATTCCAATGTAGGAGCTGCCGCAGGCTGCGATCTTTTGACTTGATCTTCAACGATTCCGGAAAAGATCAAGATCAAAAGATCGCAGCCTGCGGCAGCTCCTACCGTGTTCGCACCGTGAGAGATGACGCGCCCTGTCCGCCCCTGCTCGCCCTTCGCCCCATGCCCCGCTATACTCGTCGGCTTTTCCTGAATTAATGCCAATAGGGTCCCGCCGCGCATGGATAAGACCTACCAGCCGCACGCCATTGAAACTTCCTGGTACAACACCTGGGAGTCTGAGAATTACTTCGCCCCGCAAGGCGCGGGCGAGTCCTACACCATCATGATCCCGCCGCCGAATGTGACGGGCAGCCTGCACATGGGGCACGGCTTCAACAACGCGATCATGGACGCCCTGATCCGTTTCCGCCGCATGCAGGGTCGCAACACTCTGTGGCAGCCGGGTACCGACCACGCCGGTATCGCTACGCAGATGCTGGTGGAGCGTCAACTCGAAGCCCAGGGTCAGAGTCGCCACGATCTTGGTCGCGAGAAATTCCTCGAGAAAATCTGGGAATGGAAGGATCAGTCCGGTGGCAACATCAGCCGCCAGATCCGCCGCCTCGGCTCGTCCGTAGACTGGAGCCGCGAGCGCTTCACCATGGACGACGGCCTGTCTGAAGCGGTCAAGGAAGCATTCGTGCGCCTGCACGAAGACGGCCTGATCTACCGCGGCAAGCGCCTGGTCAACTGGGACACCAAGCTGCACACGGCGATTTCCGACCTCGAAGTGGAAAACCACGACGAGAAAGGTTTCCTGTGGAACCTCAAGTACCCGTTGGCCGACGGCGCGAAAACCGCTGAAGGCAACGACTTCCTGATCGTCGCGACCACTCGCCCGGAAACCATGCTCGGCGACGCCGCCGTGGCCGTTAACCCGAACGATGAACGCTACAAAGCCCTGATCGGCAAATTTGTCGAGCTGCCGCTGGTCGGCCGCCGCATTCCGATCATCGCCGACGATTACTGCGATCCTGAGTTCGGCACCGGTTGTGTGAAAATCACCCCGGCCCACGATTTCAACGACTACGAAGTCGGCAAGCGTCACAACCTGCCGCTGCTGAACATCTTCGACAAGAACGCCGCCGTTTTGCCGGCCTGCCAGGTGTTCAACCTCGACGGCACACTGAACGAAAGCATCGACGGCAAGATCCCGGCTGAATACGCAGGCCTGGACCGCTTCGAGGCGCGCAAGCAAATCGTTGCCGCCTTCGACGCCGCCGGCCTGCTGGTCAGCGTCGACGATCACGCCCTGAAAGTGCCGAAAGGCGATCGCTCGGGCACCATCATCGAGCCGTGGCTGACCGACCAGTGGTACGTGTCGACCAAGCCTTTGGCCGAGCCTGCAATTGCTGCCGTTGAAGACGGCCGCATCCAGTTCGTGCCGAAACAATACGAAAACATGTACTTCTCGTGGATGCGTGACATCCAGGACTGGTGCATCAGCCGTCAACTGTGGTGGGGTCACCGGATCCCGGCCTGGTACGACGAGTCGGGCAAAGTCTACGTCGGTCGCGACGAAGCCGAAGTGCGCACCAAGCACAACCTCGGCCCGGACGTGGCGTTGCAACAGGACAACGACGTACTCGACACCTGGTTCAGTTCGGGCCTGTGGACGTTCTCCACGCTCGGCTGGCCTGAGCAGACCGAATTCCTGAAGAAATTCCACTCCACCGACGTGCTGGTGACCGGTTTCGACATCATTTTCTTCTGGGTTGCCCGGATGATCATGCTCACCATGCATTTGGTGAAAAACGAAGACGGCACGCCGCAGGTTCCATTCAAGACCGTGTATGTGCACGGCCTGGTGCGCGATGGCCAGGGCCAGAAGATGTCCAAGTCCAAGGGCAACGTCCTTGACCCGCTGGACATCATCGACGGCATCGAGCTGGAAGATCTGGTGCAGAAACGCACTTCCGGCATGATGCAGCCGAAACTGGCGAAGAAGATCGAGAAGCAGACCCGCGACGAATTCGCCGACGGCATCGCCAGCTACGGCACCGACGCCCTGCGCTTCACTTTCTGCTCGCTGGCCTCCACCGGTCGCGACATCAAGTTCGACATGGGCCGCGTCGAAGGCTATCGCAACTTCTGCAACAAAATCTGGAACGCGGCGCGCTACGTGCTGGACAAAGGCGAAGACTGCGGCCAGAACGGCGAAGCCTACGAACTGTCCCTGGCGGATCGCTGGATCATCTCGCAGCTGCAACGCACCGAAGCCGAAGTGACCCGTCAGCTCGACCAGTTCCGCTTCGACCTGGCCGCACAAGCCTTGTACGAGTTCATCTGGAACCAGTATTGCGACTGGTACCTGGAACTGTCCAAGCCGGTGCTGTGGGACGAAAACGCGCCGGTCGAACGCCAGCGCGGCACCCGTCGCACCCTGGTTCGCGTACTGGAAGTTGCCCTGCGCCTGGCGCACCCGTTCATGCCGTTCATCACCGAAGAAATCTGGCAGCGCATCGCGCCGCTGGCCGGCATCGAAGGCAAGACAATCATGCTGCAGCCTTGGCCAGTGGCCAATGAAGAGCGCATTGACGCAGCCGCCGAAGATGACATCGAATGGCTGAAAACGCTGATGCTCGGCACGCGTAACATTCGCGCCGAAATGAACATTGGTCCAGGCAAGCCGCTTAACCTGTTCCTGAAGAACGTCAGCGCCGAAGACCAGCGTCGTCTCACCGAAAACGAAGCCCTGCTGAAGAAGCTCGCGCGCCTCGAGTCGATCACTGTGCTGGCAGCAGACGAAGAAGCACCACTGTCCGCGACCGCCCTGGTCGGCGAGATGGAAGTGCTTGTGCCAATGGCCGGCCTGATCGACAAGGACGCCGAGCTGGCACGCCTGGACAAGGAAATCCTGCGCTTGCAAGGTGAAGTCCAGCGCGTGGGCGGCAAGCTGTCGAACGCCGGTTTCGTCGACAAGGCGCCGGCCGAAGTCATCGAGAAGGAACGCGCCAAACTGGCCGAAGCGCAACAGGCTTTGGGCAAACTGGCCGAGCAGCATGCGCGGATTGCCAGTTTGTAACGGCAAATCGCAATGAAAAAGGGAGGCCAGAAATGGCCTCCCTTTTTTGTGCCTGCCACTCACCCACAAACACCGCCCCCTGTAGGAGCTGCCGAAGGCTGCGATCTTTTGATCTTCAAAATCAAGATCAAAAGATCGCAGCCTTCGGCAGCTCCTACAGGGGATATGCGTCATTGGGTAGCTAATGTGGGACAATGCCCGTCACTTTCAGCCATACCCGAATCGATCACACCCATGAACGCCCCCCGCACACCCCGCCCTGCGCGCAAGAAGCCCGAATCCGCGACCCCGGCCAAAGCCGTCGAGCCCCGCGAAAAGGCCAGCCTGCACCCGCGCAACCGCCACCAGGGTCGTTATGACTTCCCGGCGCTGATCAAGACCACGCCCGAACTGGCGAAGTTCGTGATCACCAACCCATACGGCAAGGAAAGCATCGACTTCGCCAGCCCGGACGCGGTGCGGGTGTTCAACCGCGCGCTGCTCAAGTCGTTCTACGGCGTGGCCCACTGGGACATCCCGGCGGATTACCTGTGCCCGCCGGTTCCGGGGCGTGCCGACTATGTGCACTTCCTGGCCGACCTGTTGGCCAGCGTCAATGACGGCGAAATCCCCCGTGGCGCGCCGGTCAAGGTGCTCGACATCGGCATGGGCGCCAACTGCGTCTATCCGCTGATTGGCTACAGCGACTACCGCTGGCACTTCCTCGGCTCGGAAATCGACCCGACCGCCGTGGCCGCTGCCAAGGCCATCGTCCAGTCCAACGGGCTGAACAAGGCCATTCAGTTGCGCCAGCAAACCAACCCCAAGCACATCCTGCTGGGGTTGCTGGAGCCGGGCGAACGCTTCGACCTGACCATGTGCAACCCGCCGTTCCACGCCTCGATGGACGAAGCCACCAAGGGCAGCGAGCGTAAATGGCGCGCACTGGGTCGCGCCGACCCGAAACGCAAGCTGCCGGTGCTGAACTTTGGTGGCCAGTCGGCTGAACTGTGGTGCGAGGGCGGCGAGGCGCGCTTCGTGACTCAATTGATCGCCGAGAGCGCGCATTTCCAGCACAAGGTGCTGTGGTTCAGCACCCTGGTGTCCAAGGCGTCGAACCTGCCCGCGATCGAGATCGCCCTGAAAAAGGCCGGCGTGCTGGAAAGCCAGGTCGTGGAAATGTCCCAGGGGCAGAAGAAAAGCCGTTTCGTCGCCTGGACGTTCCAGACCAAGAGCGAACAGCAAATCTGGCGTCAGCGCTGGGCTCGCTGAGACCGTAGGCGCTGCGGCACGCTGCGATCTTTTGATGTTGTTGTGAAAGATCAAGAGATCGCAGCCTCGTTTCACTCGACAGCGCCTACAGCGGTGATACTCCCGCGATGGTTCGAGCCCTCCGGCAAATCACAGGCACAAAAAAACCGTGCCCGGATCGCTCCGGAGCACGGTTTTTTTACACGTCTTACTTGTTAACAGCGTCGGTCAGGCCTTTGGCCACAACCAGCTTGATAACTTTCTTGGCAGCGATTTCGATGGCAGCGCCAGTCGAAGGGTTGCGGCCAGTACGGGCAGGACGTTCGGTCACTTTCAATTTGCCGATACCTGGCAGAGTGATTTCGCCGCCATTTTCCAGCTGATCGGCAACGATTTGGCCCAGTTGGTCCAGAGCATTACGCGCGGTGGTTTTTGGCGCGTCGATAGCTTCAGCGATGTCGGCGATCAGTTGGTCTTTAGTAAGAGCCATGTAGTGTTCCTTCCCTATCAAATTCATATGGATTGCAGAGTGCAGTGTCAGCCATCGAGCCCGATCTTCTGGATCTGGCACCCTCGGCCAATAACCACGGGATCGGGGTTATAGATACCGAAATCAGGGTTTGGTTCGACCTGACAAATGCTGAATGCACGCTTAACGCAGTGACTTCGCGCAAGACCGGGCAAAACTAGCACAGAGACGGGGAAATATCCGCCTCTAGCTACCCATTTGGTCAGCTTTATTGGTCTAAAACGTTAAAAAACAGCATAAGGGCCGCTGCGCACCCGCAAATTGCCCCTCAACCCCCGTAGGAGCTGCCGAAGGCTGCGATCTTTTGATCTTTTTTGTTTAAAAAGCAAAGTCAAAAGATCGCAGCCTTCGGCAGCTCCTACAAAGGGCATGCATACCTAGTTGCGGTACACTGGGCGCTTTTTCGGGGAGCGCGCCCTCCCCTCTACAATCAGCCGAGAAGCCCATGCCGATCCGCCATTGCATCGTCCACCTGATCGACAAAAAACCCGACGGCACGCCTGCAGTTCTGCATGCCCGCGACGAAGAGTTACCTGAGTCGAGCGCCATCGAGAACATGCTTGCCGACCTCAACGAGAGCTACAACGCCAAACAAGGCAAGGCATGGGGTTTGTTCCATGCCGAGTCCGGGGCGCACCCGTTCAGCGGCTGGCTGAAGGAGTATCTCGAAGGCGGCAAGGACTTCACGGCATTCAGCCGGGTGGCGGTGGAGCATCTGCAGAAGCTGATGGAGGAATCCAACCTCTCGGTCGGTGGGCACGTGCTGTTTGCACACTATCAGCAAGGCATGACTGACTACCTGGCCATCGCCCTGCTGCATCACAGCGAAGGCGTCGCCGTGACCGAGCAGCTCGATGTGACCCCGTCCCGCCACCTGGACCTGGGTCAGCTGCACCTCGCGGCGCGGATCAACGTGTCGGAGTGGCAGAACAACAAGCAGTCCAAGCAGTACATTTCGTTCATCAAAGGCAAGAACGGGAAAAAGGTCTCGGAGTACTTCCGCGACTTCATCGGCTGCCAGGAAGGCGTCGACGGCCCCGGTGAAACCCGCACGCTGCTCAAGGCCTTCAGTGATTTCGTTGAAAGCGAAGACCTGCCGGAAGAGTCCGCCCGGGAGAAAACCAAGACGCTGGTGGACTACGCCAGCAGCCAGGCCAAGATGGGTGAGCCCATGGGCCTGGAGGAACTGTCCGGGTTGATTGATGAAGAACGTCCTAAGGCGTTCTACGATCACATCCGCAACAAGGACTACGGCCTGTCTCCGGAGATCCCTGCGGACAAACGTACCCTGAATCAATTCCGTCGTTTCACGGGCCGTGCCGAGGGCCTCTCCATCAGCTTTGAGGCGCACCTGCTGGGCTCGAAGATCGAGTACGACGAAGAAGCCGGCACCCTGATCATCAAGGGCCTGCCAACCCAGCTCACCGATCAGCTCAAGCGTCGCAACTGATGCTGCGGGGCGTGCTGAAAAAATTCCTGCTGATCCTGCTGGTGATCGTGGTCTATCAGAACTGGGGCAAGATCGAGCGGGTGTTCAATCCGTCCCAGGTGGTATCGGAGCAGACCCAGGCCAAGGCCGATGTGGTGCTCTACGCCACTGAATGGTGTGGTTACTGCAAGTTGACCCGACGGTTTCTCGACCAGAAAGGCATTCCCTACAAGGAGTTCGATATCGAGAAGGATGCCCAGGCGCGCAAGGCTTACGAGGCGCTGGGTGGCGGCGGCATTCCGATCATCGATGTAAACGGGACGTTGATTCGCGGGTATGACCCGGACGCCATACTCGCAGCCTTGAAATAAACAAGATCGCAGCCTTCGGCAGCGCCTGCAGATGAGCACCGCTCTAATTCAGGAACTGCCGGAGGCTGGGATCTGTTGATCTACCGCTGCTTTTCGAGACGAAACCCGAATCGCGGGAAATGCACATGCACCACCCCGCACCGCTCATCCTCGCGACGCAGAATCAGCTCTTCACTTCCGGCAAACACCAACTCACCCGCCACCGGATCAACCCCATAATCCGTGGCCGCAATCACTACCCGCTGACCCGCCTCGAAACCGTTAGGTTCTGCAAAGCGTTCCTGCGGCAACTGCGCCGGTGTAGCGCTGCGTGCCACCTCAAGCGCTTGCTCTGCAGTCATCTCGCTCGCAGCCCCATGGCCAAAGCCCAAGACGCGGCCCAACCAGGCTGACACTGCCGGATACCCATCGACCAGCGGCGAAGTGACCGGCGTCGCCTTGAGGAACCACAGTGGATGCGCCAGGGCGAAATCGGCAATCGACGGCTCGCCGAAGAGGAAATCACCCTGCTCGCGCTGCAGTTGCTGTTCGAGTCGCGCCATGATCGTCGGCCACTGGTGCCTGGCTTGCTCGGCAGACACGCGGGTGGCGCTGCCACCACTGAACAGCCCGGCGCGATCCGCCAGGAAGGCCTTGATTGCTTCCGGCGGCAGGCTGGCAAAACGCACGGCGACAGATTCCGGCTGGAACACCAGGCTAACGGCATGCTGGAACACCACTGAGTCCGCCCAGGCGGCGAACGACGCAGCGATCATCTCCTGACCTTCCGGGAAGAGAGCCGGCAAGGCTTTTTCATGCTCCAGGCGCCGGGCAATCAACGCAGTGTCGCAGTAGATGTCTGCACCGACCTGCAACACCGGCGTCTTGCGATAGCCACCCGTCAAGGCGGTGAGGTCAGGCTTGGGCATCACCGGTGAAATCTTCACCGAGCGCCAGGACAGCCCCTTGAAACCCAACAACAGGCGGGCCTTTTCGGCGAAAGGGGACGTCGGGTAATGATGCAGGATCAACTCGGACATGCTCGGCTCCGCCGCGCGAATTAGGAGTCAACAGCTTAGCGCGCAATCGGCAGGCGGCCTACGGGTCTGCCTGATGGGAACTGATCAGTCAGATTGATAGTTCGCGACCAGGCACTCCTTGGCGCTTTTCCTGAGTTTCTTGATCAGCCGCTCCTGACGTAGCGCTTCACTCCTGTCGCGACAGGCCTCGGTGTACACCAGGGCCACGGCCGGGCTTGAGAGGAAGAAGCGCGCACCTTTACCCCGCTGGTGAGTGGCGAAGCGGCGCACGGGGTCGTCGCTGATCCCGCAGTACAGTGAACCATTGGCGGCACGTACGAGGTAGACGAACCAGGGCTTGCTGACCAGCGGCGTTTCGACGGCGCTAACAGACGTTTGGCTGAGACTGTTCAATTGACGATCTGGATTGGAAAAGAAACAAGTGGCGATCTTATCAGCGCCCGGCCTGGAATGCCTTCAACCCCTTCAAGGCCTGGGCCCGAACGGCGTTTTTTACCAGGGGCGACCAGCCCAACAGCAGACCTTTTAAACCCAGCGCCTGGCGCGACCAGGACCACAGGTCAAAACGGTCGTGGTGCTCGCAGATTTTTCCGTCGCGAAACACGAACCGTGCCTGGATGTCGTTGACCACGGTATTGCCGGTCTGGCTGAACAGGTACGTCGCCACCCAATGTGCACTCCCGGTGCGCTCGTCGGCGCGGACGTCGTCGAACGTCAGGGAAAAGTCCCTGGCGCGAGTGGTGAGCATGCGCCACATGTCACCCGCATCACGCCCATGCAGTTCACCGAAGGCCGGGTCACTGAACACCACGTCATCGGTGTAGCAGGCGCTCATGGCCTCGGCATCCAGCCGCTGGAAAGCCTGGTAAAACCGGGTAATCAATGCTTGGTGGGCATCACTCATGTGCAGGCTCCTGGGTGGCGGAACAGTTTTGAAGACTGCCCGCACGATAGCCTGCCAATTCGCGGAACACTATCGGCATTCGTGGGCCGAATACCGATAGTGTCCGAGGTGTCAGAGTTTTTCGCTGACTACTTGAACGTACAACGATCGCCCGGCTCCCAGGCCGGCAAGGATCGCGCCCAGGCCGATGACCCCGAAAATCCAGCCGACCGCCGCCCAGCCGCCGGTCCAGTCATGCACGATGCCGACCGCCAATGGCCCCATGGATGCCAGGGTGTAGCCGAAGCCTTGAGCCATGCTCGACAGGTTCGCCGCTACGTGGGCATCTCGCGAGCGCAGCACGATCAGGGTCAGCGCCAGGCTGAACGCCCCGCCCTGTCCCAGCCCGAGCAGAATCGCCCAGCCCCACAAGCCATCGATCGGCGCATACAGGCACCCGAACAGGCCACTGAGGGTCAAAGCCATAACGACCACGATGGCCAGGCGCTGGTCCTTGCCGCGAGTCGCCAGCCAGGGAGCCGCCAAGGAACTGGCCAACTGCACAATCACCGAGCCGGACAGAACCAGCCCCGCCTGGGTCGGCGTCAGGCCGCGACCGATCAGGATCGAAGGCAACCAGCCAAACACGATATACGCCAGGGACGATTGCAGGCCCATGTACAGGGTCACTTGCCAGGCCAGCGGGTCACGCAGCAAACCGCGAACCCGGTAGGCGACATTGTGCGCACCGTGTTTGTGCCCGACTTGCGGCAGCCAGAACAGCGCCGCGACCAACGCCGGAATAACCCAGAAGCCCAGGCCCGTTGCCCAGCTCTGGTCGAAATGTTCGCTCAGCGGCACGGTGGCGCCTGCGGCCATCGCTGCCCCCAGGCACAGGGCCATGGTGTAGACCCCGGTCATGGTACCCGCGTGTTTGGCAAAGTCGCGCTTGACGATACCCGGCAGCAATACGCCGATCACACCAATGCTGGCACCCGCCAGCACGCTGCCGGCAAACAGGCCGATTTCGCCAAACGAACTGCGCAGGATGATTCCTCCGGCCAGCGTCAGCAGAATGCCCAGCACCACCCGTTCGGCGCCAAAACGGCGCGCCAGGATCGGTGCCAGCGGTGCGAACAGGCCGAGGCACAGCACCGGCAAGGTGGTCAGCAGACCGGCCTGGGCCGCCGATAATCCGAGGCTTTTCGACACGTCACTGAGCATCGGCGCCATGCTCGACAGCGCCGGGCGCAAGTTCAATGCCACCAGGATCAGGCCCAGCAACAGCAGCCAGGGCCGGCGCAGGATCGGATGGCTGTTCTGCACCTCGTCGTCATCGGCCTCGGCGTCGATCAGCAGCTCTTCGAGCTCTGCCGTGCGTTTGGCTTCAGGGATGTTGCTGTTACGGCTGGACATGGTTTTCTCGTGTTCAAGGTTCATTGATCAACTGCCTGGACAGGGCTTTGGCCCGTTCCGGGTCACGTTGCTCGACGGCGTCCAGCAGTTCGATATGCAGGTCGAACACTTCCTGGCGCCGTGGGGTGATGTTCAGGGTCTGGCGCAGTTGCGCACCGACGATGCTGGAGAAGTAGCGATACAGCTCACTGAGCGTGGGGTTGTGTGCGGCATCGACCAGGCGCCGGTGAAACACCAGGTCGCAGGCGATGTAGCTGTCGAGATCGCCATGGTAGTGGCTGCCGCTGACGCCCAGTGCTTCACGCAAGGCCACCAGGTCTTCGTCAGTGCGGCGCAAGGCGGCCAGGCCAATGGCCTCGACTTCAAGAATGTGCCGGGTTTCGCGGGCCTGCTCATGAGAGCAGCGGGACAGCGCTTTGAGGGTGTCGAGTGGATCGATCACCGCGCGCAAGTAACTACCGTCACCCTGGCGAATCTCAATCAATCCGGAAAAGGCCAACACGCGCATGGCTTCACGCACGGTATTACGGCTGATACCGAGCTCTGCGGACAACTCGGGTTCGGTGGGCAGGCGTTGGCCCACAGTCCACGTGCCTTCGGTGATGCGTAAACGAAGCTGATCCAACGCCTGGTCGACCAGAGATCTTTTTACCAATGGAGACATCTGAGCCAAGACACCCTTGCAGTCATCCAATCATAGGATGTATTTCCTGACATGTTAGTCAGGTTTGCTCCTAAAGGCAACCGCTGCTCCATCCAGGTAGAACAGCCAGCTCACATCCGACAGATATTGAGGAACTTTCCCGCAACAGCCTCAGGCCTTTCCGATAGATGAACGCTGCACCCGGCCAATAGACTTCCTGCACCCAAGGCACTGCCTTGGGGCGTGCTTCAGCGCCTCCTAACTTCACACAGACAAGGAACACGCTATGCAGGAATTCAAATACGGCAACAAATCAGAACCTTCATTCTTTCTGGACACTGCCCCTGATCTGGTCGTCGTCCGAACCCTTCCCGGCTTGCCAGCCCTTCTCGACACCACCGCCCCCCCCCTGGACCATGCACAACGGGTGATTCATTTCGAGTCGTCAGGACTGAGTGTTTTCAAGCTGCCAGCCGACTCCGGGAATCTGCAGGCCTGCAAGCGCTGCTTGCGTCAACTACCCAACGTGCGTTTCGCCGGCAGCGTCCTGGTGGCGGCGGACACCAGGGAACCCGTGATCTATACCGAAAATATCTTCATCAAGTTTATCGACTCACACGACTCGCTGGCCTGCGAAACCGTACTCGAAGAAGCAGGACTGACGATCAAGACAAAAGTCGTTTACGCACAAAACGCTTATTTCGTGACGCCAGGAGAAGGCTGCGGAACACAGGTATTCAATCAGGCACTGACCTTGCTCGAACGTGAGGATGTGGAGTACTGCCATCCTGAACTCCTGACAAAACGTCACTCACGCACTATCCACCCCAATCAGTGGCACCTGAAAAAAACCACTGTAAGCTATCAGTATGAAATTGATGCCAGTGCCAACGTCGAGGCTGCCCACGCCCTGAGTCTGGGCGCGAATGTAGTGATCGCCGTCATAGACGATGCTTTTGATATCGACCATCCCGAATTCACCTCGGCCGACAAAATCGTCGCCCCGAGGAGCTACAGAAACCCCAGGCAACCCGGAGCCGACCCGCGCCCTCAGCACGCCGATGAAAGCCATGGTACCGCCGCCGCAGGTGTCGCCTGTGCCGATGGCCTGCATGGCGCAAGCGGAGTCGCACCCAGAGCAAGACTGATGCCGATCAGCCTGGGTGACGCGGAGTCACTGGGAGGTCAGACCGAAGCGAACGCTTTCGTCTGGGCTGCGCTCAATGGCGCGGACATCATCAGTTGCAGTTGGGGCCCTCCGGACGGAAACTGGGCCGACCCTATGGATCCGGCCCATCATCAAGTCCATCCGTTACCCGCCAGTATTCGCCTGGCCATCAATTTCGCCGCGCTCAGAGGGAGAAAGGGCAAGGGCTGCCCGATTTTCTTCGCCGCCGGCAATGGCAGTGAAAGTGTCGACAATGATGGTTATGCCAGCCATCCACTGGTCATGGCCGTAGCCGCCTGCAACGACCACAGCCGCCGCAGCGCCTACAGTGATTACGGAAAAGCCATCTGGTGCGCGTTTCCCAGCGATCAGGAACAGCACCCGGATTACAATTTCCAGCCCAGCAGTTTTCCCGCTCGCACCCGCGGCATATGGACAACAGATCTGCGAGGAAGAAATGGCTACAACGACAAAGCCCTTGGGCAAGGTGACTTGTGGGGCAACTACACCGAGAGCTTTGGCGGAACGTCGAGCGCCTGCCCCGGCGCCGCCGGGGTGGCGGCTCTGGTTTTATCGGCCAACCCCGCGCTGACACGCACCGAGGTTCGCTCGATCCTTGCTGACTGTTGCGACAAGATCACTCATTTCCTGGATGGAGCGATGGGAGAATATGATCAGAATGGCCATAGCCACTATTACGGTCACGGCAGGCTCAATGCATTGAAGGCAGTGCAGTTGGCCTTGGATAAAAAGACCAGCTGATAGCAGGCGGTTGTCGATTGGAAAAAAATAAACCCGGCACTCAGTCCGGGTTTATTTCACTGCCGAGCGTCGATCAATGCAGGATCTGGCTCAGGAACAGCTTGGTGCGCTCATTCTGCGGGTTGTCGAAGAAGTCATTCGGCGCCGCCTGTTCAACGATCTCGCCTTTGTCCATGAAGATCACGCGGTTGGCCACGGTACGGGCGAAGCCCATTTCGTGGGTCACGCAAAGCATGGTCATGCCGTCTTCGGCCAGGCCGATCATGGTGTCCAGCACCTCTTTCACCATCTCGGGGTCAAGTGCCGAAGTCGGTTCGTCGAACAACATGATTTTCGGCTTCATGCACAGGGCACGGGCAATCGCCACGCGCTGCTGCTGACCGCCGGACAGTTGCCCCGGGAATTTATGCGCCTGCTCCGGAATGCGTACGCGTTCCAGGTAGTGCATGGCGATTTCCTCGGCCTTGCGCTTGGGCATCTTGCGCACCCACATCGGCGCCAGGGTGCAGTTCTGCAGGATGGTCAGGTGCGGGAAGAGGTTGAAGTGCTGGAACACCATGCCGACTTCGCGACGCACCGACTCGATCTGCTTGAGGTCGTTGGTCAGCTCCACGCCATCGACCACGATGCGCCCCTGCTGGTGTTCTTCCAGGCGATTAAGACAGCGAATAGTGGTGGATTTGCCGGAACCCGACGGACCGCACAGGACGATTCGCTCGCCCTGCTTGACGTTCAGGTTGATGTCCTTGAGTACGTGAAACTGCCCGTACCACTTGTTCACGCCCTGCATCTGGATAATGCCTTCAGGGCTCACAGGCTGTTTAATTGCTTCGCTCATAAAAAGAACTCCTAACGCTTGTGGCCAGTGTCGAGCTTGCGTTCCAGATGCATGGAATAGCGCGACATACCAAAACAGAAAATCCAGAACACCAGGGCGGCGAACACGTAGCCTTCAGTGGCCATGCCCAGCCATTTCGGGTCGGCGGCCGCTTGCTTGACGCTGTTGAGCAGGTCGAACAGGCCGATGATGATCACCAGGCTGGTGTCCTTGAACAGCGCAATGAAGGTGTTGACGATGCCAGGGATCACCAGCTTCAGGGCTTGCGGCAGGATCACCAGGCCCATCGAGCGCCAGTAACCAAGGCCCATCGCTGCGGCTGCTTCGTACTGACCTTTGGGAATCGCCTGCAAGCCACCGCGCACCACCTCGGCCACATAGGCCGACTGGAACAGGATCACGCCGATCAGGGCCCGTAGCAGCTTGTCGAAGTTCATGCCTTCTGGCAGGAACAACGGCAGCATTACCGAGGACATGAACAACACCGTGATCAACGGCACGCCGCGCCAGAATTCGATGAAGGTCACACAGACCACGCGAATCGCCGGCATGTTCGAGCGCCGCCCCAGTGCCAGGACAATACCCAGCGGCAAGGCGCCGGCAATCCCGACGGTGGCGATCACCAGGGTCAGCATCAGGCCGCCCCATTGGCTGGTCGCCACCTGGGTCAGGCCAAACACACCACCGTGCAACAGGCACCAGGCAATGATCGGATACAGCACCAGGAAGCTCAGCCCGTACACCGCTTTACGCGGGAAGCGCGAGATGAACAACGGGGCCACGCCGATAACCGCCAGCCACACGGTCAGGTCCACGCGCCAGCGCATGTCCACCGGGTAGTAGCCGTACATGAACTGGCCGAAGCGCTGCTGAATGAACACCCAGCAGGCGCCCTCCTTCGTGCAGTCGGCCTGGCTGGTCCCGACCCAGTTGGCATTGATGATCGCCCAGCTGAGGATCGGCGGCACCACGAGGTAGATCAGGTAGAACGCAAACAGGGTCAGCAGGGTGTTGAGCCAGCTGGAGAACATGTTGGCGCGCATCCACGCCACCACACCGATACTGCGGTCCGGTGGGGGCATGTCAGGTTTGAAAATATGAGTACTCATGCGCTATTCCTTACCGCTCGATCAGCGCAATGCGCTTGTTGTACCAGTTCATCAGCAGGGAAATGCTGATACTGATCGCCAGGTACACGCTCATGGTGATGGCAATCACCTCGATCGCCTGTCCGGTCTGGTTGAGCACCGTGCCGGCAAACAACGAAACCATTTCCGGATAACCGATACCGGCAGCCAGCGAGGAGTTTTTCGCCAGGTTCAGGTATTGGCTGGTCAGCGGTGGAATGATCACGCGCAGGGCTTGCGGGATGATCACCTTGCGCAGGGTCGGACCGTTGCGCAGCCCCAGGGAGTGCGCCGCCTCGGTCTGGCCATGGCTGACCGACTTGATGCCCGAGCGCACGATCTCGGCAATGAATGCCGCGGTGTACACGGTGAGCGCCAGGGTCAACGCCAGCAGTTCGGGGATCAATACCCAGCCACCGACGAAGTTGAAGCCTTGCAGCTTGGGCATTTCCCAATGCACCGGCGCGCCGAAGATCAACGCGCACAGTGCCGGGATCACCAGGAACAGTGCCAGGCCGACCCAGAACTTGTGGAATGGCACGCCGGTTTCTTCGAAACGTTTGTTGGCCCAGCGGCACATCAGCACGATAGCGACAATGGCCACGCCCACGCCGGCCACGAATGGCCAGAAACCATCAGACGCCAACGCCGCCGGCATGTTCAGGCCACGGCTGCTGACAAAGAAGGTATCGCCAAAGTTATGACTGGCACGCGGTCCTGGCATGGTCAGGAATACCGCGAAATACCAGAACAGGATCTGCAGCAGCGGCGGAATGTTGCGGAAAACCTCTACATACACCGTCGCCAGCTTGGCAATAATCCAGTTTTTTGACAGCCGTGACACGCCGACGATGAACCCGAGGATCGTCGCCAGGATCACGCCGATGAACGTCACCAGCAGCGTATTGAGCAGGCCGATGACAAACACCCGGGCATAGCTGTCCGATTCGGTGTAGTCGATCAGGTGTTGAGCGATGCCGAAACCGGCACTGCGCTCCAGAAAGTCGAAGCCGGAAGTGATGCCCCGGTGTTGCAGGTTGGTCTGGGTGTTGTCGAACAGAAACCAGCCCAGCGAGACCACCGCCACAATGGTGATGATCTGGAATAGCCACGCACGCACTTTGGGATCGCTGAGGCTGAGCCTCTGCTTTGGTGCGCCGATTGAATTTTGCATGAAGTGCCCCGCAAAGAATGGAACAGAACATCACCCGGCGGTTGGCCCACCGGGTGATAGAACCATCAGCGCACTGGTGGTGCGTATTGAATGCCGCCGTTGTTCCACAGCGCGTTCAGGCCACGGTCGATTTCCAGCGGGGTGCCCTTGCCGAGGTTTTTCTCGAACACTTCGCCGTAGTTACCTACTTGCTTGATGATCTGTACGACCCAGTCTTTCGGCAGTTTCAGATCCTTGCCGTATTCACCGTCAGCCCCGAGCATACGAGCGACGTCCGGGTTCTTGGTGGCCTTGGCTTCAGCTTCGACGTTTTTCGAAGTGATGCCGGCTTCTTCAGCGTTGAGCATGGCGTAGCCAGTCCAGCGGACCACCGCCAGCCACTCGTCATCGCCGTTACGCACGACAGGGCCCAGTGGCTCCTTGGAGATGGTTTCCGGCAGAACCACGTAGTCTTTCGGCGCGGCCAGCTTGCTGCGCTGGGCGAACAGTTGGGACTTGTCGGAGGTCAGCACGTCGCAACGACCGGATTCCAGCGACTTGGCGCTTTCGTCGGAGGTGTCGAAGGTGATCGGGGTGTATTTCAGACCGTTGCCACGGAAGTAGTCGGAAACGTTCAGCTCAGTGGTGGTACCGGCCTGGATGCAGATGGTTGCACCGTCCAGTTCCTTGGCGCTCTTGACGCCCAGCTTGTTGTTTACCAGGAAGCCGATGCCGTCGTAGTAGGTGATGAAGCCTGGAAATTTCAGGCCCATGCCCGCGTCACGGGAGCTGGTCATGGTGGTGTTGCGCGACAGGATGTCGATTTCGCCGGACTGCAGCGCGGTGAAGCGCTCCTTGGCGTTCAACTGACTGAATTTAACCTTGGTCGCGTCGCCGAATACGGCAGCGGCTACAGCGCGGCAGAAGTCAGCATCGATGCCGAGGATCTTGCCAGTGGCGTCCGGAACCGAGAAACCCGGCAGGCCGTCACTTACACCGCACTGTACAAAACCTTTCTTCTGCACTGCATCCAGGGTTGCACCCGCCTGAGCGAACCCGCTGACGCCAAGTACTGCGGCTGCAGTCACGACGGCCAGGGTGGATTTCAACATCTTCATTCAAACCTCCAGTTTTGCTCTTGTTGTGTCGGAGCGTGAGTCCAGTCGCACCCTTATGAGGCGTTGTTGACCCGTGTTGGCTTTTTTTAGGGTCAAGCGACGTAGGACCTTAGCTATGAGTCTAGTAGGAGAAAATCCACATCATGGATCACTCACTTCTCACCAGTCGGCCGAACGGGCTGTAGCCCTTCACGTTCGCGAAGCCCGTAGCGGCCACTGGCGAACATCCATCACCGGATTTTTGTTGCTATCCCGCCACCAGCAGTACACTGATAGTGTTACCGCCAGTCGCTGGATTGATTGCTCGGGTTTTCCCATAGCAAAGCCCGTACCAGACCGCCCGCCAAAGCGATTCAAAGACAGGTCAATAGCAAAACTTGTAACCTTGCGACATCTTCTTAACTGATCAACCAGACGCGCACTCAGATCTCGCACTCAATGAGAGCGCACGCACAAAAATGGAGCGAACATGACCGAGCCCCTGATTCTTCAACCCGTCAAGCCAGCAGACGCCTGTGTTATCTGGCTGCACGGCCTGGGCGCCGACCGTTATGACTTCCTGCCAGTGGCCGAAGCGTTGCAGGAAACCCTGTTGAGCACCCGCTTTGTTTTACCCCAGGCACCCACGCGCGCGGTCACCATAAATGGTGGCTACGAGATGCCCAGCTGGTACGACATATTGGCCATGAGCCCGGCCCGGGCAATCAGCCGCGAGCAGCTGGATGAGTCAGCAAAACGGGTTCTGGACTTGATCGAAACCGAGCGCGCCAGCGGAATAGACGCCTCGCGAATTTTTCTCGCCGGTTTTTCCCAGGGCGGTGCCGTGGTGTTGCACGCGGCCTTCCTGAAATGGCAAGGCCCGCTGGGTGGCGTACTTGCCCTCTCCACCTACGCTCCGACGTTCAGCGACGAGCTGGACATTTCCGCCAGCCAGCAGCGTATTCCCGTGCTGTGCCTGCACGGCCAATACGATGAGGTGGTGCAAAATTCGATGGGGCGCAGTGCCTACGAGCACTTGAAGGCCCGTGGTGTCACCGTGACATGGCAGGAATACCCAATGGGGCACGAAGTGTTACCGTGACATGGCAGGAATACCCAATGGGGCACGAAGTGTTACCCGAAGAGATCAGCGATATCGGCGCCTGGCTGACCGAGCGCCTACGCTAAACAGACTGTGTAAAAGCTGCCTTTGATCATCACACTACGCCGCGCCCGATTCTTGCATTACACTGGCCGGCGTACATTCCTTAATCAATTGATGAGATGACCGTGCTCAAAGCACTCAAGAAAATGTTCGGTAAAAGCGAGACTGAGCAGCTCGCGCCAGCCTCCAGCGCTCCGTCTCACTCACCCAGCCACCGCGCCGACGGTAATCAGTCTGGCCGGACCGCCACCGCAGCGGTACCCAAGCACGAGCCGATGACCCCACCGGCTGCCCCCACTGTCGAGGTAACAGCCGACGAGCCGCCGCGCAGCGAAGCCCCCAAGCCTGTCAGGCCGCGTCGCGAACCCAAGCCCAAGGCACCGGTTATTCCCTGGAAACTCGAAGACTTCGTCGTCGAACCCCAGGAAGGCAAAACCCGTTTCCACGATTTCAAACTCGCCCCTGAATTGATGCACGCCATCCAGGACCTGGGCTTCCCGTATTGCACGCCGATCCAGGCCCAGGTGCTGGGCTTTACCCTCGCTGGCAAGGATGCCATCGGCCGCGCCCAGACCGGCACCGGCAAGACCGCTGCGTTCCTGATCTCGATCATCACCCAGTTGCTGCAAACCCCGCCGCCCAAAGAGCGCTACATGGGCGAGCCACGGGCATTGATCATCGCGCCAACCCGGGAACTGGTGGTGCAGATTGCCAAGGACGCCGCTGACCTGACCAAGTACACCGGCCTCAATGTCATGACGTTCGTTGGCGGCATGGACTTCGACAAGCAGCTCAAGCATCTCGAAGCCCGTCACTGCGACATCCTCGTGGCCACGCCCGGCCGTTTGCTGGACTTCAACCAGCGCGGCGACGTGCACCTGGACATGGTCGAAGTCATGGTCCTGGACGAAGCCGACCGCATGCTCGACATGGGTTTCATTCCGCAGGTGCGGCAGATCATTCGCCAGACCCCGCCGAAGAACGAGCGTCAGACGCTGCTGTTCTCCGCGACCTTCACCGAAGACGTGATGAACCTGGCCAAGCAATGGACCACCGAGCCGTCGATCGTCGAGATCGAGTCGCAGAACGTCGCCAGCGAAAACGTCGAGCAGCACATCTACGCCGTTGCCGGTGCCGACAAATACAAACTGCTCTACAACCTGGTCAACGACAACGGCTGGGAGCGGGTGATGGTGTTCGCCAACCGCAAGGACGAAGTGCGTCGCATCGAAGAACGGCTGGTGCGTGATGGCGTCAACGCCGCGCAGTTGTCCGGTGACGTACCGCAGCACAAGCGCATCAAGACGCTGGAAGGCTTCCGCGAAGGCAAGATCCGCGTGCTGGTCGCCACCGATGTTGCCGGTCGCGGCATTCACATTGACGGCATCAGCCACGTGATCAACTTCACCCTGCCGGAAATGCCGGACGACTACGTGCATCGTATAGGCCGCACCGGACGTGCGGGCGCCGATGGCGTGTCCATCAGCTTCGCCGGTGAAGACGACTCCTACCAGTTGCCGTCCATCGAGGCACTGCTGGGTCGCAAGATCAGCTGCGAGACGCCGCCGACCCATTTGTTGCGTGCGGTTGAGCGTAAGCGCCCGTAAATACGGGCCGCAGTAGAAGAGGCGCAGCCGGCAACGGACTGCGCTTTTTTTTGCCTGGTTTTTCTCGAACGGAGCTTGCCGGAATAAACTAAAAGTCCATAATAGACAAAATAGTTCAGATGCAGTCTCCGGAGCCGTTCATGTCCAGCACGCCTTACGTGATCACCCAACCTCAAGCACGCGAGTTGCTCGATCAAATCGACGTGCCGCAGATCCTGCGCAAACTGTTCCGTGACCTGGCCGCAGGCCACGCGGTGCAACCGGCGCAGCAACTGGTTGAATTCCCCCAAGGCGCTGGCGACTTCATCAACTACTTGGGCGTGCTGGCCAAAGATGGCGTTTATGGGGTCAAGACGTCGCCTTACATCGTGCGCGAGCAAGGCCCGTTGGTGACGGCGTGGACGCTGCTGATGTCGATGCAGACCGGTCAACCGCTGTTGCTCTGTGATGCCGGTGAACTGACCACGGCACGTACGGCAGCGACCACCGCCGTGGCGGTCGATGCCCTGGCGCCGCCAACAGCGCAGCGCCTGGCAATTATCGGCAGCGGCAAGGTGGCCCAGGCGCACCTGCATTACGTGAAGGGCCTGCGTGCCTGGCAGAGCATCAACCTGTATTCCCCGAGCCTGGACGGTCTTGACGCTGGAGCGAAGGCACGGCTCACAGGGCTTGATCCGCGCCTGACGCTGGTTTCCAGTCGCGAAGCGGCCGTCCTGGACGCTGACGTGATTATGCTGTGTACCTCCTCCGCCGGCCCGGTCATCGACCCGTCCACCTTGAGCAAACCGGCCCTGATCACCTCCATCAGCACCAACGCGCCACGGGCTCACGAAGTGCCGCCGCACTGCCTCAACGCCATGCAGGTGTTCTGCGACTATCGTGTGACCACGCCCGGTTCGGCCGGGGAAATGCTGATTGCCGGCGAACAGCATGGCTGGGACAAGGACAGTATCGTCGGCGACCTGCCCGAGCTGATGAGCGAAAAAGTGCAGCGTCCGGCCTACGATCGCCACGTGTTCTTCCGCTCGATCGGTCTGGGCCTGGAAGACATCGCACTGGCCAATGCCATCTACCGCCTACAGCACTAACACCACCAACCCCTGTAGGAGCTGCCGAAGGCTGCGATCTTTTGATCTTGACCTGGTAAAAGCAAGATCAAAAGATCGCAGCCTGCGGCAGCTTCTACACAGGGGGGTATCAATAACATTGGCATTTGCGCCCATCAGGAGACATGCATGAGCCAGGCAGACTTCATCATCATCGGCGGCGGCATTGCCGGCGCTTCCACCGGTTTCTGGCTGTCGCAGCACGCGCGGGTGATTGTGCTCGAACGCGAATCCCATCCGGGCTACCACTCCACCGGCCGTTCCGCGGCGTTGTACACCGCCGCTTACGGCACACCACAGGTTCGGGCATTGACCCAGGCCAGCCGGGATTTCTTCGATGCGCCACCGCCAGGCTTCTGCGAACATCCACTGCTGACCCCGCGCGGCGAGATGACGGTGGACTTCAGCGGCGACCCTGCCGAACTGCAGAACCAGTACCTGAGCGCCAAGGCCACAGTGCCGCAGATGCAGCTGCTCAGCGCCGAGGAAGCGTGCGTGCGCCTGCCGATCTTGCGCCGGGAAAAAGTTCATGGCGCCATCTATGACCCGACCGCCAGCGACATTGATACCGATGCGCTGCATCAGGGTTACCTGCGTGGAATCCGCCGCAACCAGGGCCAGGTTCTGACCGATACTCAGGTGGTGAGCCTGAGCCGGGACGCCGAGGGCATCTGGCAGGTGCAAACCGACGGCCAAACCTTTAGCGCCCCGGTCATCATCAATGCGGCAGGCGCCTGGGCGGACAAAATCGGCGCCCTCGCTGGCGCGCAGCCACTGGGCCTGCAACCCAAGCGCCGCGCGGCGTTCATCTTTGCCGGGCCCGAAGGCGTGGACATCCACCACTGGCCGATGCTGGTCAGCCTGGATGAATCCTTCTATATGAAGCCCGACGCCGGGATGTTCCTTGGCTCCCCAGCCAATGCCGACCCGGTCGAACCCCATGATGTGCAACCCGAAGAGCTGGACATTGCCATGGGCATCTACCAGATCGAGGAGGCCACCACCCTGACCATCCGCCGCCCGACCCGCACCTGGGCGGGCTTGCGCAGTTTTGTCAGCGACGGCGATTTGCTGTCCGGCTTCGATCCGCAGGTACCTGGACTGTTCTGGGTGGCGGCTCAAGGCGGTTACGGGATTCAGACCTCTCCAGCGATGGGCCAGGCCAGCGCTGCACTGGTGCGCGGCCAGGACCTGCCGGAAGCCCTGTCGAAATTCGGCCTCAATGCCGCCATGCTCGCCCCCGCCCGCCTGAACCAACAGGGGTAGTCAGGTGACGTCCACTCCCGTTTGCTGCAAACTTCCAGCGCCCTGCCTTATGGGCGCTGACGTCGCCCGGAGCACCACTGAATGAACGCCCCCGAGAAAGATCCGGCCCTGGATAACTACCGAGCCATCAGCGACGCGATTGCGACGCTGTTCTTTCCCCATGCCGAAGTGGTGCTGCACGATCTGCGCACGCAGAAAGTCGACTACATCGCCAACAACCTGTCGAAACGTGAAGTCGGTGACGATTCCTCGCTGGAAGACATGCTCAGTGAAGAGGTCAGCGAACGGAACATCGGGCCGTATGAAAAGCTCAACTGGGATGGTCAGAAAATTCGCAGCCTGAGCAGCGTGTTGCGTGACAGCGCTGGCCATCCTTTGGCGGTGCTGTGCATCAATCTGAATATTTCGCTGTTCGAAAACGCCAAGGCGGCGCTGGATCTTTTCCTGTCGCCGAGCAAGCTGATACCGCAACCGGACTCACTGTTCCGTGATGACTGGCAGGAGCGGATCAACACCTTCCTCCATGCCTGGCTGCGCGACCGACAGCTGAGCCTGAGCATGCTGACCCGCGACCACAAACGCGAACTGGTCCTGGCTCTGCACGCCGAAGGCGCCTTCAAAGGCAAAAGCGCCTCCAACTATGTGGCCAATGTCCTGAACATGGGACGGGCGACGGTTTACAAACATTTGAAGGAACTCAAGGGCTGACCTGACTCTCCCGGGGCCGGCTTGCAAGGGGTGACTGTACAGGCCTCATCGCGGGCAAGCCTTGCTCCCACAGATCTCACCGACTGTGGTTACAGGGCTTGCCGCCACTGCCAGACCTCACCACCTGTGGGGGCAAGGCTTGCCCGCGATAAGGCCATCAGCTACACCTTTGCAATCCGCCCGTGCAAAAGGTGCGGTGGCTATTCCAGCGCGGATGCTGGCCCGAAGAACTCGTAGCGGCTTTGCTTCTCCGGCACACCCAGCGCCTTGAGATGGCGCTTGACCGCCGCCATGAAGCCCTTGGGCCCAAGGAAATAGGCATCCAGATCGCGTTCCTGCGGCAACCACTCGCCTAACTGTTCCTGGCTCAACACCCCCACCTTGTGCGCCGCCGGGCTCACGCCGTCATCTTCGGCATAGCAGTAGAACCGCTTGAGCTGCGGATGACGTTCGGCAAGCCCGTCGATCCAGTCACGAAACGCATGGACGCTGCCATTGCGCGCGCAATGGATGAAGTGCACCGGACGCTCAGTTGCCAGCGCCGCCTCAAGCATCGCCAGGGTCGGGGTAATACCAACGCCGCCACTGATCAGCACCAGGGGTTTGTTACTGGCGCTCAAGGTAAATTCACCCGATGGCGGGAACAGCTGGATGGACGCACCGACGTGCAGTTGATCGTGCAGGTGGTTGGAGGCACGACCGCCGTGCTCACGCTTGACGCTGATGCGGTATTGGCCATTGGTCAAGGCCGACAGTGAATAGTTACGGCGAATTTCTTCACCATCGAGTACCAGTTTCATGCCGATGTACTGGCCAGGCTCTGCTGCCAGGATCGGGCCCTTGTCGGCAGGCTCGAAGTAGAACGAAATGATCTCCGCACTCTCCTCGACCTTGGCCGCCACGATGAACTCCCGCGCGCCACGCCAGCCGCCAGGTGCCTGTTCCTTCTGGTCGTAGATGCTTTTTTCCGCGCCGATCAGGATATCGGCCAGCTGACCATAGGCAGCGCCCCAGGCGGCCATCACTTCAGGCGTGGCGATCTCGTCACCCAGCACTTCGGAAATGGCACGCAGCAAACAGCTGCCAACGATCGGGTAATGCTCCGGCAGGATTTGCAGGGCCACGTGCTTGTTGATGATCTTGGCCACCAGATCACCCAACTGGTCGAGTTGATCGATGTGACGGGCATACATCAGCACACCGTTGGCCAGGGCACGCGGCTGGTCACCACTGGCCTGGTGGGCCTGGTTGAACAAAGGGCGCACTTCAGGGTACTCGGAGAGCATCATCCGGTAGAAATGGGTAATTAATGTTTCGCCACCGCTTTCCAGCAACGGCACGGTGGATTTGACGATGGCACGATCTTGAGCGCTCAGCATAAGGTAACTCCTGGGTTTCTATTCGTTTGCCCTTACGTATCAGTTTTCATGCCAGATTTAATTTTCATATATATCAATAGCTTACCAACTATATAGTCATTTAGACCTAATTTGATTTATAGTCATATCGACTATATGGAGTCACTATGACTGCAAAATCCTTGCTCACCACGCTGCTCCCGCTGGTCTCTGACCTGTCCCGCGAGCTCCCGGAGGGCGAGCGTTATCGACGCCTGCTCGAAGCCATGCGCGCCCTGCTGCCGTGCGATGCCGCAGCCCTGCTGCGCATCGATGGCGAATGGTTGGTGCCCTTGGCAGTCGACGGCCTGAGCACGGATACCCTGGGGCGGCGCTTTAAAATCAGCGAGCATCCGCGCTTCGAAGCGCTGCTCAGCAGTCCGGGCCCCACCCGGTTTGCCGCCGATAGCGAGTTGCCAGACCCCTACGATGGGCTGGTCGATGGCCTGCATGAGCATCTGGAAGTCCATGACTGCATGGGCTGCCCGTTGTTTATCGACGAACGCCCATGGGGCTTGCTGACGCTCGATGCCCTCGATCCGCAACGCTTCGAACCGATTGAGCTGGATGCGCTGCAAGCGTTCGCCAGCCTGGCGGCGGCCACGGTCAATGCAGCCGAACGGATCGAACGCCTGGCCAACAGGGCCGAAGACGAGCATCAGCGCGCCGAGGTTTATCGCCAGGCGAGCGGCCAGCAGAACCGCGAGATGATTGGCCAGAGCAAGGCGCTCAAACGCCTGGTTGAAGAAATCGACCTGGTGGGCAGCAGCGACCTCACCGTACTGATCACTGGCGAAACCGGGGTCGGCAAGGAACTGGTGGCCCAGGCCATCCACGCTGCGTCCGCCCGCGCCGACAAACCGATCATCAGCCTCAACTGCGCCGCCCTGCCCGACACCCTGGTGGAAAGCGAGCTATTCGGCCACGTGCGCGGCGCCTTCACCGGCGCCACCAATGACCGGCGCGGCAAATTCGAACTGGCCAATGGCGGCACGCTGTTTCTCGACGAAGTGGGCGAGCTGTCGCTGACTGTGCAGGCCAAACTGCTGCGCGTGCTGCAAAGCGGCCAGCTGCAACGACTGGGGTCGGACAAGGAACATCAGGTGAACGTGCGCTTGATTGCCGCGACCAACCGCGACCTGGCCGAGGAAGTGCGCAGTGGTCGCTATCGTGCCGATTTTTATCACCGGCTGAGCGTCTATCCCCTGCTGGTGCCGGCGCTGCGCGACCGCGGGCGCGATGTACTGTTGCTCAGCGGATACTTCCTTGAGCAGAACCGCTCACGCATGGGCCTCAACAGCCTGCGTCTGAGCAGCGATGCCCAGGCCGCGTTGCTGGCCTACGACTGGCCGGGCAACGTGCGAGAGCTGGAGCACCTGATTGGCCGCAGCGCCCTGAAGGCGCTGGGTCACTGCAAGGAGCGGCCGAAGATTCTCACCTTGAGCGCGGCGGATCTGGACCTGCCCTACGGCAACGTCGAAGCAGTGCCAGAGCAACCCGCCGGTGCAGCGGTGGCACTGGTGTCGGGTGACCTGCGTGAAGCAACCGAAAATTATCAGCGACAACTGATCAGCGCTTGCCTGGAACGCCACCACGACAATTGGGCCAGCGCGGCGCGGGAGCTGGGCCTGGACCGGGCGAACCTTGGACGCATGGCCAAGCGCCTCGGCATGAAGTAACAGAAGATCGTTCGATCTTTTGATCCATCGAACATCGATTGAAGGCTAAAGCCTGACCCCAACAAGTCGATAACCCGGCATCGATAGTTGTTGGCGGTCCCCGAGACGCCCATCACCTTTCTCCACAGAAGGTTTTTATGTCCTCCACCAAAGCCCGCGCAGACTCACTCTCGCTTCTGCTATTTACCTTGCGCAGCGGCAAGCTGATGGCGATTAACCTGCTGAAAGTCAGTGAAATCATCCCCTGCCCGCCGCTGACCAAAATGCCGGAGTCACACCCCCACGTCAAAGGCATCGCCAGCCTGCGCGGAATGTCGTTGTCGGTGATTGACCTCAGCCGTGCCATTGGCGAACGACCGCTGGAAGACCCCAACGGTGGCTGCCTGATCGTCACCGATGTCAGCCGCTCCAAACAGGGCCTGCACGTGCAGGCAGTGAGCAAGATCGTCCACTGCCTGACCACCGATATCCGCCCACCGCCCTACGGCTCTGGAGGCTCGCGCTCGTACATCACCGGGGTCACCTCGGTCGATGGCACGCTGGTGCAGGTGCTGGATATCGAAAAGGTCATCCACGGCATTGCCCCGGCCCAGATCGAATCGGCACCGACCGAACTCAGCATGGAAGACGCCGACATACTCGGCAACGCCCGGATCCTGGTGGTCGATGACAGCCAGACCGCATTGCAGCAATCGGTGCACACCCTGCGCAACCTCGGCCTGCAATGCCACACCGCCCGCAGCGCCAAGGAGGCCATCGATTGCCTGCTGGACTTGCAAGGCACCGAACAGCAGATCAACCTGATCGTTTCAGACATAGAAATGTCGGAGATGGACGGCTATGCCTTCACCCGGACCTTGCGTGAAACCCCGGATTTCTCCCACCTCTATGTGTTGCTCCACACGTCTCTGGACAGTGCGATGAACAGCGAAAAGGCTCGTCTTGCCGGCGCCAACGCCGTGTTGACCAAGTTCTCCTCGCCGGAACTGACCAAGTGCCTGATCGAAGCCGCCAAGACCGTTGCAGAACAGGGTCATTAAGGTGTGAGCAAGGATTTCTGTTTTCTGATGCGGCGCAACCTCGCTGCAGCGGTGCCTGCGATCACTTGGCCGCAGGGTATTGTCCTCTGCGAGTACCGCCCGGACCTGGCTGAAGCCGTTCATCGTTTGATGGAACAGGGTTATCTGCACGGTGGCGGTCGCGTGCCGGCCCTGGATACCTGGCAAAGGCGTTTTGAAACCGATCCCGAGTACGACCCATCCCTGTGCTTCATCGCGCTGGACGATGAAGGGATTGTGGGTGTCTGCCAGTGCTGGACGAGTGCCTACATCAAAAACCTGGTGGTGCATCCGCGGGCCCAAGGCCGAGGTTTAGGCCAGGCACTGCTGCTCCATGCTTTCAACATATTCCAGTGTCGGCGCGAAGGATTTGTCGATTTGAAGGTGCTGGAAGACAACCTGAAGGCGCAGCGATTGTATGAGCATGTCGGGATGTATGTGGTTCGGCGCGAACCGGTACCTGCCTGATATCGCCAGGATCGCAGCCTGCGGCAGCTCCTGCAGACGAACGCGGTCGACCCTATAGGAGCTGCCGAAGGCTGCGATCTTTTGGCGGTCGGGCAAACTTATCCTGTGGAGGCATACTCCAACTTCGGACAACCCATGCCCCAGGATCCCGGAACCCATGAAAGCAATCACCCTGACCTTCATCTGCCTCGGCGCCCTCGCCACCCAGGCCCAGGCTTCCAGCTCCGACGCCTGGGCCGCCTTCGACAAGGCTGTGCTCACCAGTTGCACCAAGGCGAGCGGCCTGAAGAACGCCAAACCGGTTGGCAACGCCGCTCAATTCGATGACCGGGTCGAGTACACCGCACTGCTGCTGCAAGGCCAGTACCCGCAAAAACACATGAAAGGCCAGCAAGGCACCGAGCTGTGCCTCTACAACAAGAAAAGCAAAACAGCCTATGTCACCGAGTGGGATTCCATCCGCCCTCCGGCCAAAAACCGGTGAATGGCGCATAACTTGCTTCCAGGCAGGCCTGCGTGGTGATTTTCCGTCACCGCTTGACTGCCCTCGGATGCGACTGACTGCTCAATGAATACGACGTTTTCCTGCGTAGGTTGTGGCAAATGCTGCACCGATCACCATGTCCCCCTGACCCTGGATGAAGCCCGCATGTGGGCCGCTGACGGCGGTCAGGTGATCGTGCTGGTCGAGGGTTTTCTCGCTAATGGCCTGGGCCTGCCAGTGCAGCAACGCGAACATGCCGAGCGTCGCTCGGTGCAGGTCAGCAGCGGCGAAACCGAGGCCTTCGTGGCCATTACCTTTGCCGCCTACAACCAGGGTCGCTGCCGGAATCTTGACGAAGACAACCTGTGTCGCATCTATGACCGCCGCCCGTTGGTCTGCCGCATCTACCCCATGGAGATCAATCCGCACATTCCGCTCGACATCGCGGTGAAGGAATGCCCGCCACAATCGTGGGAAAGCGGCCCGGACCTGATCGTCGGCGGCACCCTGGTCGATCAGCCACTGGCCGAGCTGATCCAGCGCTCCCGCCAGGCGGACCGCGACGACGTGCTGGTCAAGGATGCGATGTGCGCGCTATTGGGCATTCGCACCACGGCGTTGAAGGGCGACGGGTTCACCGCGTACCTGCCGGATATGGCGGAATTTGCCACGATCTTCGATGAGCTGGCCGGCCAGACGCTGCCGGAATGGGCCAGTGAGTGGCTGTTCCATGTGTCAGGCGACGACATCGCCGGCCAGGTGCAAGCCGCCGGTGCCGAGGTGACCAGCGAGGCAGCGCAAAACTATGCGTTTATTTCGTTGCGGTCGGCCTGATCTGAACACCTATCGCGGCCAAGCCCGCCCCTGTGGGAACGAGCCTGCTCGCGATGGCAGTGCACCCATCAGCAATTATCCAGAAGCCTAGCGCTTACCCATCGAACGACGGGTACCCGGAGGCGCAGCGCCTGGGGTCTTGGTGTGGCCATTCTTCGCGCCATTCTTGTACCAGGGCTGGCTGGCGTTTTTTGTCGCAGCCAGCTCACCTGGCTTGAACGGGAACTTGAAGGCCGGGATTGCAGTTTTGGTTTCGCTGTCTGCGTTGGAGTCGACGCTGTCTGGCAGGTCTGCCGAGGCGTCGCTCGAAGCGTCGGCAACCGGCGGTTGTGTCGGGGAAGTCATGAAAGCTCCGGGTGATGCAAAAGAGTCGGGCCCGGTCAGCGAGCCGCGAAAGGCGGCAGTATACCTGCCCGGCCGACCCACGCACGCGCACCTTCGGTCGGCACTGCAAGAATTTTCAACGCCTGCTGACAACCGCTGCCTACGGGTAGGTGACGGTGCCTCTTACAGCCTTGGCGACCAAACTGACAGCGCTGTCAGTTGGCAGTCACTTTGCTGACGGTGTAACAGGGCTATAAGGGAGGTATAAATCTCCCTCCCATTTCGATCTTCTGCCCGGCGCCCCACTCGCATGCGAATCCAGAAAAAGACCGCCCTGCTCGCCACCCTTCTGATCGCGCTGATTGCGCTGGGCATCTGGTACCTGAGCAAGCCAGCCACGGCGAAACTGGCCACGCCGAACGCCATTCCCGTGCGCGTAGTGAACGTCGCTGAAAAAGATGTTCCGCGCTTTGTCAGCGGCATTGGTTCAGTGCTGTCCCTGCACAGTGTGGTGGTGCGTCCGCAGATCGATGGTGTGCTCACCAAATTGCTGGTCAAGGAAGGACAATTGGTGAAAGCAGGCGACCTGCTCGCCACCATCGATGACCGCACGATTCGCGCCAACCTTGATCAGGCCCGCGCGCAATTGGGTGAAAGCCAGGCGCAGTTGCAGGTGGCACTGGTCAACCTCAAGCGCTACAAATTGCTCAGCGTCGACGATGGCGTGTCGAAGCAGACCTATGATCAGCAGCAGGCGCTGGTCAACCAGCTCAAGGCCACGGCCCAAGGTAACCAGGCCTCGATCGATGCGGCGCAAGTACAACTTTCCTACACGCAGATTCGCTCCCCGGTCACCGGGCGAGTGGGTATTCGCACGGTAGACGAAGGCAATGTCCTGCGCATGACCGATACGCAGGGGCTATTCACGGTGACCCAGATCGACCCGATTGCCGTGGAGTTTTCCCTGCCCCAGCAAATGCTGCCGACCCTGCAAGGCCTGATCAACGACCCCGAGCATGCGCAGGTATCTGCCTACATCGGTGCCGACACCGACGGCGAGACCGGCAACCTGTTGGGCGAGGGGCATCTGACGCTGATCGACAACCAGATCAATGCGAACACCGGGACCATCCGCGCCAAGGCCGAATTCAACAATCCCGGGCAAAAACTCTGGCCCGGCCTGCTGGTGACGGTAAAAATTCAGACAGCCCTGGATAAAGCCGCGCTGGTGGTTCCACCCACGGTCGTACAGCGCGGGCTTGATCAACATTTCGTCTACCGGGTCAAGGGTGACAAGGTTGAAATCGTCCCTGTGCAGATGGTGTATCAAGGCAGCGGGCAGGACATTATCAAGGGCGTGAAGCCCGGCGATGTACTGGTCAGTGACGGTCAATCCCGGCTCAAGCCCGGCTCCACGGTGCAGGTGCTGACCGAGCCGCCGCAGGTCGTGCAGTCGGAGCCCAAGTCATGAAAGGCCGCGGTTCGGTTTCCGCCTGGTGCATCGATCATCCGGTCGCGACGATCCTGCTGACGTTCGCCCTGGTGCTGCTCGGGGTGATCGCGTTCCCGAAATTGCCGATCGCGCCGCTGCCGGAAGCCGAATTCCCCACCATCCAGGTGGCTGCGCAATTGCCCGGGGCCAGCCCGGAAACCATGGCTTCATCGGTGGCCACGCCGCTTGAAGTGCAATTCAGCGCCATCCCCGGCGTGACCCAGATGACCTCGAGCAGCGCCCTGGGCTCGACCAACCTGACCCTGCAGTTCACCCTCGACAAAAGCATCGACACCGCCGCCCAGGAAGTGCAGGCGGCGATCAACACGGCCTCAGGCAAACTGCCCAAGGACATGCCTAACCTGCCAACCTGGCGCAAGGTCAACCCGGCCGACAGCCCGGTGCTGATCCTCAGCATCAATTCGACCCTGCTGCCCGGCCCGGAACTCAGCGATCTGGTGGAAACCCTGCTGGCGCGGCAGATCAGTCAGATCGACGGCGTAGGCCAAATCAATATTACCGGTCAGCAGCGTCCGGCAATCCGCGTCCAGGCTTCCGCAGACAAGCTCGCAGCGATCGGCCTGACCCTGGCCGACATCCGCGTGGCCATTCAGCAAACCAGCCTCAACCTGGCCAAGGGTGCGCTGTACGGCGAATCAAGCATCTCGACCCTGTCAACCAACGATCAGTTGTTCCACCCCGAGGAATACGGCCAACTCATTGTTTCCTACAAGGACGGTGCCCCGGTTCATCTCAAGGACGTGGCCAAAGTCGTCAACGGTTCGGAAGATGCCTACGTGCAAGCCTGGGCCGGTGATCAACCCGGGGTGAACCTGGTGATCTCGCGCCAGCCGGGGGCCAACATTGTCGAAACAGTCGACCGCATCCAGGCCGCGTTGCCCGGCCTGGAGGCCATGTTGCCGGCCTCGGTCCAGGTCAAGGTGCTGATCGACCGCACGCAGACCATCCGTGCGTCGCTGCACGAGGTGGAAATTACCCTGCTGATCGCAATCGCCCTGGTCGTCGCGGTCATGGCGCTGTTCCTGCGCCAGCTCTCCGCAACGCTGATCGTCTCGGCGGTACTGGGGGTTTCGCTGGTCGCCAGTTTCGCCCTGATGTACATCATGGGCTTCAGCCTGAATAACCTGACCCTGGTTGCCATCGTGGTGGCCGTGGGGTTTGTGGTCGACGATGCGATTGTGGTGGTGGAGAACATCCACCGTCACCTGGAGGCCGGCGATGGCATGCGCGAGGCGGCGATCAAGGGTGCGGGCGAGATCGGTTTCACCGTGGTCTCGATCAGCTTCTCGCTGGTGGCGGCGTTCATCCCGCTGCTGTTCATGGGCGGCGTGGTCGGGCGGCTGTTCAAGGAGTTCGCCCTGACCGCCACCGCTACCATAATGATTTCGGTCGTAGTGTCGCTGACCCTCGCGCCGACCCTGGCCGCGCTGTTCATGCGTGCGCCGGTGCATCATGCCAACCGCAAGCCGGGGTTCGGCGAACGCCTGCTGGGGTGGTACGAAAAAGGCTTGCGTCGTGCCCTGGCGCACCAGAAGCTGATGATCGGGGTGTTCGGCGTTTCGTTGGGCCTGGCCATTGCCGGCTACATATTCATTCCCAAGGGTTTCTTTCCGGTGCAGGACACCGGGTTCGTCCTGGGCACCACCGAAGCCGCTGCGGATATTTCCTACGGTGACATGGTGAAAAAACACCTGGCCATGGCCGAGATTGTCGCCGCCGACCCGGCCGTGCAGGCGTTCTCCCATTCGGTCGGCGTGTCGGGCAGCAACCAGACCATCGCCAACGGCCGGTTCTGGATATCCCTGAAAAAACGCGGCGACCGTGATGTCTCGGCCAGCGAGTTCATCGACCGGATTCGTCCGCAATTGATGAAAGTCCCCGGCATCGTGCTGTACCTGCGTGCCGGCCAGGACATCAACCTGAGCTCCGGCCCCAGCCGCGCGCAGTATCAATACGTGCTCAAGAGCAACGACGGCGCGACGCTCAGCACCTGGACCCAGCGCCTGACCGACAAGCTGCGCAGCAATCCGGCGTTCCGCGACATCTCCAACGACCTGCAACTGGGCGGCAGCATCACCCACATCAGCATCGACCGCAGCGCCGCCGCGCGTTTCGGCCTGACCGCAAGCGATGTCGACGAAGCGCTGTACGACGCCTTCGGCCAGCGCCAGATCAACGAATTTCAGACCCAGATCAACCAGTACAACGTCATTCTGGAGCTGGACACCCGGCAACGCGGCAAAGCAGAAAGCCTCAACTATTTCTATCTGCGCTCGCCATTGAGCGGGGAAATGGTGCCCCTTTCGGCCCTCGCCCGATTCGATGCGCCAACGGTGGGCCCGCTGTCCATTGCCCACGATGGCATGTTCCCGGCCGCCAACCTGTCATTCAACCTGGCCCCCGGCGTGGCCTTGGGCGATGCAGTGATCATGCTCAACCAGGCCAAGGCCGAGATCGGCATGCCGGCCGCCATGAGCGGTAATTTCCAGGGCGCAGCCCAGGCCTTCCAGAGTTCGCTGGCCAGCCAGCCGTGGCTGATCCTGGCGGCGCTGGTGGCCGTGTACATCATCCTCGGCGTGCTCTACGAGAGCTTTGTCCACCCGCTGACCATTATCTCGACGCTGCCATCGGCGGGGCTCGGGGCCGTGATCATGCTGTGGATCTGCGGGCAGGACTTTTCGATCATGGCGCTGATCGGCCTGGTACTGCTGATCGGCATCGTGAAGAAAAACGGTATCCTGATGATTGATTTTGCCCTCGATGCCCAGCGCAACCGTGGCCTGACACCGCAAGAAGCCATCTATGAAGCCTGTATCACGCGGTTCCGGCCGATCATCATGACCACCCTCGCCGCACTGCTGGGCGCCTTGCCGTTGATGCTCGGCTACGGCACCGGCGCCGAACTGCGCCAGCCACTGGGGATTGCGGTGGTCGGTGGCCTGCTGGTGAGCCAGGCGCTGACGCTGTTCACCACGCCGGTCATATACTTGTGGCTGGAGCGGCTATTCCATCGACCTGAACCAGCCCCGGTAGCGGCGCTGGCGACCACAGACTGAGGCGGGGTCATGCGCGTCCTGATTATCGAAGACGAAGAAAAAACCGCAGACTACCTGCACCGCGGCCTGACGGAACAAGGCTACACCGTGGACCTGGCGCGCGACGGCGTGGAAGGCCTGCACATGGCGCTGGAAAGTGACTATGCGGTAATCGTCCTCGACGTCATGCTGCCGGGCCTCGACGGCTTTGGCGTCCTGCGGGCGCTGCGTGCGCGCAAGCAAACCCCGGTGATCATGCTGACCGCCCGCGAGCGAGTCGAAGACCGCATCAAGGGCTTGCGCGATGGTGCCGACGACTACCTGGGCAAGCCGTTCTCCTTCCTCGAACTGGTCGCGCGCCTGCAAGCGCTGACCCGCCGCAGTGGCGGACATGAACCCGTGCAGGTGAGCATCGCCGACTTGTGGATCGACCTGATCAGCCGCAAGGCGACCCGTGCCGGAACCCGCCTGGACCTGACCGCCAAGGAGTTCTCGCTGCTGAGCGTACTGGCCCGTCGCCAAGGTGAAATTCTCTCGAAGACCGCGATCGCCGAGATGGTCTGGGACATTAATTTCGACAGCGATGCGAACGTCGTCGAGGTCGCGATCAAGCGTCTGCGCGCCAAACTCGACGGGCCTTTCGACGAGAAATTGCTGCACACCATTCGCGGCATGGGCTACGTGCTGGAGAGCCGTAGTGTCCAGTAACTCGATCGCCCTGCGCCTCAGTGGCATGTTCACGCTGGTGGCGTTGCTGGTGTTCCTGTTGATTGGCGGGGCCTTGTACCAGCAGGTCGACAAGGGCCTGGGCCTGCTGCCCGAAGCCGAACTGGATGCGCGCTACAGCGTGCTCGAATCCACCGTCGGACGTTACGGCACGCCCGAGCACTGGGTGAAGATCAACAACAAGCTCAAGCTGCTGGGCGAGGAAGACAAGCGCATACGCTTCTGGATCATCAGCGGCGATCCCCACTATGAATACGGCGAGCTCACGCCCCGGATCCGCGCCTTTGCCCAAGGTCCCCTGGGCATGCGCGACCTGAAGCTGCCGGACCAGCCTTATCCACTCAAGGTGTTGGTCAGTCAGTTTCCCGCCAAGGACCAGCGTCCCGCGCTGCGCTTCATGATCGGCATCGACACCGAAACCTTTTTCCAGACGCAGCACCACTTGCTGATCGCGCTGATCAGCCTGGCGATCGTTGGCGTGCTGCTGGCTTCTGCGCTTGGCTATTGGGTGGCACGCATCGGCCTCAAACCCCTGATCAAATTATCCCAGGAAGCCCAACGCCTGGCGCCGCCACTTCTATCCGGCCGGTTGCAACTGTCGCCGCTGCCGCCGGAGCTGAACCAGTTCGTCAGCTCATTCAATTCGACGCTGGAGCGGGTCGAGCAGGCCTACTCACGCCTTGAGTCCTTCAATGCCGACGTGGCGCATGAATTGCGCTCGCCACTGACCAACCTGATCGGCCAGACCCAGGTCGCGCTGACTCGCGGAAGGTCGGCGGAACATTACTTCGAAGTGCTGCAATCGAACCTCGAGGAACTGGAGCGACTGCGCTCGATCATCAACGACATGTTGTTCCTGGCCAGTGCCGACCAGGGCAGCAAGGCCACCAAACTGACTTCGACCTCACTGGCGGGTGAAGTGGCGACCACCCTGGAGTACCTGGATTTCATCCTCGAGGACGCTCAGGTTGAGGTCCAGGTCAGCGGCGACGCGCAGGTGCGAATCGAGATCGCACACCTGCGCCGGGCGCTCATCAACTTGTTGAGTAATGCCGTGCAGCACACGGAGCCCGGGCAGGTGATCCTTGTGCGCATCGAAGCCCAGGCTCATCAGGTCAGCATTGGCGTGGCCAACCCGGGCGCGCCGATCGCCAGCGAGCACCTTCCGCGCCTGTTCGAGCGCTTCTACCGGGTTGATGCTTCGCGCAGCAACAGCGGGAACAACCATGGCTTGGGGCTGGCGATCGTCAAGGCCATTGCCCTGATGCATGGCGGGGATGTGTTTGCGCGCAGTGATGAGGGCGTGAATACGTTCGGGATTCACCTGCCCATCTGATACGCCAGCTGGGTTCTTCCCGCTGAAAATATACGGCCTGACCCGCCGCAATCGCGAGCAGGGGCACTCCCACCGGGATTTTCCCCAACACTTTGAAATCAATTGTGGGAGCGAGCCTGCTCGCGATGCGGGCCCCCGCACTCCGGCGGTAACAGGCACACGCCAAGCAACGGCCTATTTTTGCCAAATACGCAACAGTCCTTTCACGAATCCACTCTTTTTCCCCTCCCCGTTCAGCCTTATCTTTGCGCCACCAAACAGCACTTGCCAAGCAAGAAGGTTTTAAAGATGTCCAACTCCATGGGTATTGCCAGCGCTTTCGTTTTGTCCTCATTGTTCCTTTCCCCACTCGCCATGGCTGAAGAGTCCCTGACCTTCGCCACCCGCAACGCTGAACGCGCTGCGGCGTTCGAAGCCTATCAGGGTGAGATGACGGCCAAGGCTCAGGACGCTGGCCAGACCCCGCAAGCATCGACGCTCCACGCCCAGCCCGAGGCCGGGAAAGACAGCTGACCCGCTGCAGAATTCTATTTCCCTCGACACTTTTCATCGGCTCTTCCCTTTGAAAAGTTGTCTTCAAGCCGCTGCTACCAGCGGCTTTTTTTCGCCTGCCAATTCTTGCAATAAGTGCAACGATAGGCAAAACGGTCCACTACCTGCTTAACTCTGTAGGAGCGAGCTCGCTCGCGAAAAACGTTAACGATAACGCAGGCTGTCTGGAACAACGCGATGCCTCGACGTTCTTCGCGAGCAAGCTAGCTCCTACAAATGCCCAACCGAAGTTCACGCAGACCTCATGCCCATGACCGCCAGTCGCCTCCCTCAATTTTCAGGCAAGACCGGTCGACCTGAACTCATGGTGATCCTCGGCAGCACCCTGACGGTCATCGCGATTCTCGGCATCGTCACCTTCCTGCTGATCCGCGAACATGCCGGAGCGAAGGAGACCGCCACCCGCAGCGCAACCACCATTGCGCAACTCATCGATGCCGACGTGTTGCGCACCGTCGAGCTCTACGACATGACCCTGCAAGGCCTGATCGCTGCCGCGCAACGGGACGACCTGCGCCAGGTCTCACCGCAGATCCGCCACCTGGTGCTGTTCGACCGCTCCACCACGGCCCGATTCAAAGGCGACATCCTGCTACTCGACAAGCATGGCGAGGTCCTCGCCGACTCATCCCTGATCGAGCCCCGGCCAGGAAATTTCGCCGACCGCGACTACTTTCAGGCCCACGTCACCAACACCGGCAGCGGCATGTACATCAGTCGCCCGTTCAAGCCCCGCTGCGATTGCGAGGACAGCAATGAATGGCGAATCAGCTTCAGCCGTCGTATTGCCTCGTCGACCGGGGAGTTCCTGGGGGTAGCCGTGGCATCAATGCGCCTGACCTACTTCGACCAGCTGTTCAACAGCCTGTACATCGGCAGCGACAGCACGCTGAACATCATCGACGACGCAGGCATCCTCCTGGCGCAGAAGCCCTACCTGGAGCATGACTCGATCGGCAAGAGCTTCGCCACCCGCCCCAATGTCGTGCGCATCCTGCGCGAAGGCAGTGGCAGCTTCGAGAGCGTTTCGAGTATCGACGGCCGGCAACGCCTCTATACCTTTTCCCGGGTTGGTAATCTGCCGCTGACGGTCATCGTCGCGCTGTCCGGCAACGACGTGTTTGCCGCCTGGCGGCGCACGGCGCTGGTGATCAGCGGGGCTACGGGCGTGCTGTGCATTGGCTTGCTGTGGCTTAGCTGGTTGCTGTGTCGGGAACTGCGTTTGCGCCATCAAGCCGAGCAGGAACTGGCGCAACTGGCCGCCACCGATTCCCTGACCGGGGTCGCCAACCGCCGGATCCTTGACCTGACCCTGCGCCACGAATGGTTTCGCGCACAACGCTCAGGCCAGCCGCTGTCGGTGCTGATGATCGACGCCGATCACTTCAAGGCCTTCAATGACCGTCATGGGCATCAAGGCGGTGACGAGGCATTGCGCACGATCGCCAAGGTAATCGCGGCCAATGTACGGCGTCCTGCGGACCTGGTGGCGCGCTACGGTGGCGAGGAGTTTTCGGTGATCCTGGCGGAAACTGACAGCACGGGTGCCCGGCAGATTGCCGAAAAGATCCGGATGGCGGTGCAACAGTTGCCGAAGACGGAGGGAGACGAGCTACCCATGACCGTCAGTATCGGTATCAGCACCTGGACTACCCAGACGGATGTGACCCTGGAGCAACTGCTGTTTGCAGCGGACAAGGCGCTGTATCAGGCCAAGGAGCAGGGGCGCAATCGGGTAGTGGCAGGCAGTTGATGGTTTCGCTGCCCCGTCAGGCCTCATCGCGAGCAGGCTCGCGCCCACAGGGAAGGACGCGGTTTAATTGTGTGAGCGAGCCTGCTCGCGATGACGCCGGATCAAGCAACGAAATGTTTGTTAAGAGCCATAAAAAAAGGCCACCCGAAGGCAGCCCTTAAAAACTAGAGAGGTTTTTACTTACACGGCCGCAACTGGACGCATGTAAGAGATCGGTGCAGTGCTGGCGTCTTCGAAAGTCACGACTTCCCAAGCATCTGTCTGCTCAATCAACTTGCGCAGCAGCTGGTTGTTCAATGCATGCCCGGACTTGAAGCCCTTGAACTCACCTATCAGGCTATTGCCCAGCAGGTAGAGGTCACCAATAGCATCGAGGATCTTGTGCTTCACGAATTCGTCTTCATAGCGAAGGCCGTCTTCGTTCAGTACGCCATCCGCGTCGACCACAATAGCGTTTTCAACGCTGCCGCCGAGTGCGAGGTTGTGCTTGCGCAGGTACTCGATATCACTCATGAAACCAAAGGTACGGGCGCGGCTGACTTCTTTTACAAACGAAGTGCTGGAAAAATCCACGCTTGCACTTTGTGTGCGGTCACGGAAAACCGGGTGATCGAAATCGATCTCGAAACTCACCTTGAACCCTTCGAAAGGGACGAAAGTGGCGCGCTTGTCGCCATCTTCCACTGTCACTTCACGCAGGATGCGGATGAATTTCTTGGCGGCGTCCTGTTCTTCCAGGCCAGCCGACTGAATCAGGAATACGAAAGGTCCAGCGCTACCATCCATGATTGGAACTTCGGACGCGGAGAGCTCGACGTAGGCGTTATCGATGCCCAGGCCAGCCATGGCCGAGAGCAAGTGCTCCACCGTATCCACTTTGGTGTCACCACTGACCAGCGTGGTCGACATCGTGGTTTCACCAACGTTTTCCGCGCGGGCAGGAATCTGCACCACAGGGTCGAGATCGGCACGACAAAACACAATGCCGGTGTCGATAGGTGCGGGCTTGAGGGTCAGGTATACCTTCTCCCCGGAGTGCAGGCCTACACCTGTGGCACGGATAATATTTTTCAGTGTGCGTTGTTTAATCATGGCTTGGGCCGCTTCAGCGCAAATTGCGAACTGGTATCAACAAAGGCTGGCGATAATAGCAGACCAGACCTTTGCTGAACACCAATCACCTTCATAGCCCTGATACATTCCATCAATCGGCCTGACGACGCAGGAAGGCCGGGATGTCCAGGTAGTCCAGGTCATCTTGCGGATTCATCTTCGCGGCAGTCGCTGCACCGGCCTGGGCCTGGTTGCGCATGACGGTCGGACGGTCCAGATCACGGTAGTTCACGGCAGGAGCTTCCTGACGAGCGGGCGCGTGTTGCTGTGGCTGCGAGGTCACGGAGGTGTGCATGGTGTTGTCGATGACCTTCACCGGCTTCTCGATTTTCGCGCCCAGGCCGGTCGCTACTACAGTCACGTGCAGCTCGTCGCGCATGTCCGGATCGATAACGGTACCGACCTTGACCATGGCGTGCTCGGAAGCGAAGGCTTCGATGATGCTACCCACGTCGGAGTACTCACCCAGGGACAGGTCAGGACCGGCGGTGATGTTCACCAGGATGCCGCGTGCACCTTGCAGGTTCACGTCTTCCAGCAACGGGTTGCGAATGGCCGCTTCGGTGGCCTCGCGTGCACGGTTCGGACCGCTGGCGCAGCCAGTGCCCATCATCGCCATGCCCATTTCGCTCATCACGGTACGTACGTCGGCAAAGTCGACGTTGATCATGCCGGGACGCTTGATGATGTCGGAGATACCGCGAACGGCACCCGCCAGTACATCGTCAGCCTTGGCGAAAGCCGACAACAGGCTTGCGTCCTTGCCGAGGATGGTCAGCAGCTTCTCGTTGGGGATGGTGATCAACGAGTCGACGCTTTCAGACAGCAGACGGATACCTTCGTCGGCGATCTGCATGCGCTTGCGGCCTTCGAAAGGGAACGGACGGGTCACGACAGCAACCGTCAGAATCCCCATTTCCTTGGCCACTTCGGCAATGATCGGGGCCGCACCGGTACCGGTACCGCCGCCCATGCCGGTGGTGATGAACAACATGTTGGTGCCTTGCAGCACTTCAGCAATACGCTCGCGGTCTTCCAGCGCGGCTTGACGGCCGACTTCCGGATTGGCGCCAGCGCCGAGGCCCTTGGTCACGGCTGTGCCCAATTGCAGGATGGTCCGCGCGCCGACGCTTTTCAGCGCTTGGGCATCAGTGTTAGCGCAAATGAATTCGACGCCTTCAATGTTGCTCTTGGCCATATGGTTGACAGCGTTGCCGCCGCCTCCGCCAACACCGATAACTTTAATAACCGGGCTTGCGGGGATGTTGTCTACGAGTTCGAACATTTTCCCTCTCCTTTACATTCTCTAGTTTTTTCGCCTACTGCTTTTACTGCGGTGCTGCGGTAATTCTTTAGAAGTTGCCCTGCACCCAGCTCTTGATGCGATCGAGCAAAGCGGGTTTGGCTTCTTCATTGCTATAGCCGTCGCGGCTGCTGATGCCGGAGAACGAAATCCCGTCAGACTGCTTTTGCAGGCCGTACATCAACAGGCCAACGCCAGTGGAATAGATCGGGTTGCGCACCACGTCATCCAGGCCCTTGACGCCATGCGGCACGCCCAGGCGGACCGGCATGTGGAAAATTTCCTCGGCCAGTTCGACCGCGCCTTCCATTTTCGAGGTGCCACCGGTCAGCACGATGCCGGCCGGGATCAGGTCTTCGTAACCGCTGCGACGCAGCTCGGCCTGGATCAGGGTGAAGAGTTCGTCGTAACGCGGCTCGACCACTTCGGCCAGGGCCTGGCGGGACAGCTCGCGCGGTGGCCGGTCGCCAACGCTTGGCACCTTGATGGTCTCGCCAGCACCGGCCAGCTTGGCCAGGGCGCAGGCGTAGCGGATCTTGATTTCTTCGGCGTACTGGGTCGGTGTGCGCAACGCCATGGCGATGTCGTTGGTCACCTGGTCGCCCGCAATCGGGATCACTGCGGTGTGACGGATCGCACCTTCGGTGAAGATGGCGATGTCGGTGGTGCCGCCGCCAATGTCGACCAGGCACACCCCCAGCTCTTTCTCGTCGTCGGTCAGGACCGAATACGCCGAAGCCAGTTGCTCGAGAATGATGTCGTCGATTTCCAGGCCGCAGCGACGCACGCACTTCTCGATGTTCTGAGCAGCGTTGACCGCGCAGGTGACCACGTGGACCTTGGCTTCCAGACGGACGCCGGACATGCCCAGGGGCTCACGTACGCCTTCCTGGTTATCGATCACGTAGTCCTGAGGCAGGGTGTGCAGCACACGCTGGTCAGCCGGGATCGCCACGGCCTGGGCAGCGTCAAGAACCCGCTCGAGGTCGGCGGAGCTGACTTCGCGATCACGAATCGCCACGATGCCGTGGGAGTTCAGGCTGCGGATGTGATTACCCGCCACGCCGACGAACGCCGAGTGGATCCGGCAACCGGCCATCAGCTGCGCTTCTTCGATTGCGCGCTGGATCGATTGCACGGTGGACTCGATGTTCACCACCACGCCTTTTTTCAGGCCACGGGAAGGGTGCGTACCGATCCCGACGATTTCCAGCGTGCCATCGTCCGCGACCTCGCCGACCAGCGCCACCACCTTGGAAGTGCCGATATCCAGACCGACGATCATTTTGCCGCTTTGCACGTTTGCCATGGGTCCTGCCTCTTCTTAATTCTTCGCGACAGCGGGTTGGGCTGTCGTGGGCGCTGCAGGTTCCCGCCAGCCAACAGCGAGGCCGTTGGCATAGCGCAGATCGATGCGCGCAATGTTCGTAATCTGTTCTTTAAGCGTCTTGTCATAGATGGCGATAAAACGACGCATCTTTTCCAACAGGTTGCCGCGTCCCAGCAGCAACTCGATGCCTGGGCCTGCACTGCCGGCTCCGGTGGTCAGGAACCAGCTGCCGCGTTCACGCAGTTCCAGCCGTGCAATCGAGAAGCCCAACGGCCTGAGCATCTGGCTCAGCACCTGGTACTGCTGCATCACCTGCTGCTGGGCCCGTTGTGGACCGAACAGCTGTGGCAGGTGTTCGTAGTTCGCCAGCTCACGCGGGGTGAACGCCTGGCCCTGGTTGTTAAGCAACGACTCATCGCCCCAACGGGCCACCGGCAGCTGCTCTTCCAGGCGAATCACAACCTGGTCCGGCCATACCCGCCGCACTTCGGCGTGGGCGATCCAGGGCATTTGCTCCAGTTCGGTACGCATGCTCGCCAGGTCGATGGTGAAGAAGCTCGCCGCCACAAAAGGGGCGATCCGCTGCTGCACTGCTTGCTGGCTGATGTAGCTCAGGTCGCCTTGTACCGCGATCTTGCTAATCGGCCGGTCAGCGTAAGGCAGCAAACGCTGCGCACCTTCGTAAGTACCGAAACCCAGGGCGACCAGCAGCACTGGCCAAAACAGGGCTTTGAGAAAACCGAAGTTGGCTTTCGGCAGGCGCGCGGACATCGGCTCTTTGGCCACCATTCGGCTTGCACCCCGCGGCACCGGCTTGCGGCCGGGCGGTGCGGGAGGCTGATGTCTCAGCTGGGCGCCTTGCATGGTCTTAACCTCGCGGCTCTAGGCTGGCGGCCAAAATGGCCAGAACCAGTTGCTGGAAATCCAGACCGGCTGCACGGGCCGCCATCGGCACCAGGCTGTGATCGGTCATGCCCGGCGCGGTATTGACTTCGAGAAACCAGAACTGCCCATCGGCGTCCTGCATCACGTCTGCCCTGCCCCAACCGGCGATACCCAGCGCCTCACAGGCTTTCGCCGTGAGGTCGATCAATTCTTTCTCTTTGTTGCTGTCGAGCCCGCACGGGATCCGGTACTGGGTATCGGAGGCCACGTACTTGGCGTCGTAGTCGTAGAAGCTGTGCGGTGTGCCCAGGGCAATCGGAGGCAACACCTGGTCACGCAGGGTGGCGATGGTGAACTCCGGACCTTGAATCCATTGCTCGACCAACACTTGCGAATCGTAGGTACTGGCCGCTTTCCAGGCGTCGATCAACTCGGACGTGGAAGTCACTTTGGCCATGCCGATACTTGAACCTTCATGGGCCGGTTTGACGATCAAAGGGAAGCCCAGTTCCGTCGCTGCAGAAATACAATCGGCCTCGCTGCACAACACGGCGTGACGTGGCGTCGGAATGCCGAGGCTGTGCCAGACCTGCTTGGTGCGCAACTTGTCCATGGCCAGCGCGGACGCGAGGATGCCACTGCCGGTGTACGGGATGCCCAGGCATTCGAGCAGGCCCTGCATGCTGCCGTCTTCACCGCCACGACCGTGGAGAATGTTGAAGGCGCGGTCGATCTTTTCGCTCAGCAGGCGTTGCAACAAATCGTCGCCCACGTCGAGACCAAACGCATCCACCCCGGCGCTTTGCAGCGCCTCGAGCACGGCGCTACCCGATTTCAGGGAAACCTCGCGCTCGGCGCTCCGGCCACCGAACAGCACGGCCACCCGACCGAAGTCTTTCGGCGCGATGGTGGAAAAGAGGTTGGCGTATGCAGCGGTCATTTCAACTTCCCCACGCTCGGCGCAGCAACGGCGCCAACGAATAACGGACTGTTCAGCAGTTTCGGGGCGAGGCCACCGATATCACCCGCGCCCTGGCACAGCAAGATGTCGCCGGCACGCAGCAGTGGCTTGACGATCGGTGCAAGGTCAACGCCGCGCTCGATGTAGATCGGGTCGAGCTGACCACGCTGGCGGATGCTGTTGCACAGCTTGCGGCTGTCGGCGCCCGGGATGGGTTCCTCACCGGCCGGATAGACTTCCATCAGCAGCAGCACGTTGGCGTCGGCCAGTACATTGACGAAATCGTCGTACAGGTCGCGGGTGCGGCTGTAGCGGTGCGGCTGGTAGACCATCACCAGACGGCGCTCCGGCCAGCCACCGCGCACGGCCTTGATCACGGCGGCGACTTCGGTCGGGTGGTGGCCGTAGTCATCCACCAGCATCACGTTGCCGCCCTCTACCGGCAGTTCGCCGTAAACCTGGAAGCGTCGGCCGACACCCTGGAAGCCCGACAGGCCCTGGACGATGGCCTCGTCGCTGACGCCTTCGTCGGTGGCGATGCAGATGGTCGCCAGGGCGTTCAATACGTTGTGATTGCCCGGCATGTTCACCGAGACATCCAGCGGCTCGCGCTCAGGGCGTAGCACGGTGAAGAAGGTCTGCATGCCCTGCTGGCGCACATTGATTGCGCGCACGTCGCAGTCATCGCCGAAGCCGTAGGTGACGGTCGGACGCTTGACCAGTGGAAGGATTTCGCGCACCACCGGATCGTCCAGGCACACTACCGCCAGACCGTAGAACGGCAGGTTGTGAAGGAACTCGACGAAGGTCTTCTTCAGCTTGTTGAAGTCGCCGTCGTAGGTCGCCATGTGATCGGCGTCGATGTTGGTGACCACGGCCACCAGCGGCTGCAAGTGCAGGAAACTGGCGTCGCTTTCATCGGCCTCGGCGATCAGGTACCGGCTGGTACCGAGCTGGGCATTGGTGCCTGCTGCATTCAGACGACCGCCGATGACGAACGTCGGGTCCAGGCCACCTGCGGCGAACACCGAAGCGATCAGGCTGGTGGTGGTGGTTTTGCCATGGGTACCGGCGACGGCAATGCCGTGACGGTAGCGCATCAATTCAGCCAGCATTTCGGCGCGCGGCACCACCGGGATTCGACGCTCCAGGGCGGTGGCGACTTCCGGGTTGGAGGTGTTCACGGCGCTCGAAGTGACCAGCACATCGGCCGTAGCGGCGTTCTCGGCGCGGTGGCCGATATAGATGTGGGCACCGAAGGATTCCAGGCGCTCGGTCACCGGCGATGCCTTCAGGTCGGAACCGGACACTTCATAACCCAGGTTCAACAACACTTCGGCAATGCCGCACATGCCCACGCCGCCGATACCGACGAAGTGGATGCGACGGATGCGGCGCATCTCCGGATGAGGCATGGCTTTCTGATTCTCAACCATGGGCCACCTCCAGGCAGGTATCGACAACGTTACGGGTAGCATCTGGTTTGGCCAGGCGGCGGGCTGCGGTGGCCATGTCATTGAGTCGTTGCGGTTGCATCAGGACCTCTGTCAGGCGTGCGGCAAGATCCGCAGCGCCGGTCGTTCTTTGTGGCATCAGGAAGGCAGCGCCTTCACGGGCCAAATAATCGGCGTTGCGGGTCTGGTGATCGTCGATGGCATGGGGCAAAGGCACCAGCATCGAGGGCAGACCGGCGGCAGCCAGTTCACTGATGGTCAGCGCGCCTGCGCGGCACACCACCAGGTCGGCCCAGCCATAGGCTTGGGCCATGTCTTTGATGAAAGGCTGCACCTGCGCCTCGACGCCGGCAGCGCGATAGCGCTCTGCAGTCACTTGATCGTGGTTTTTGCCAGCCTGATGGAACACTTCCGGGCGCAGGTCGGCAGCGACTTGGGCCAGGGCTTCAGGCAGCAACTTGTTCAATGGCTCTGCACCCAGGCTTCCGCCCAGGATCAGCAAACGCGCTTTGCGACCGGCCAGGGCCGAACGCGGTGTTTCGAGGAACAGTTCGGTACGCACCGGGTTGCCAGTGGTACGGCGGCTGTCCGACAGGGTAAAGGTGTCGGGGAAGGCTTCACACACCCGGGCGGCCAACGGCACCAGCAACCGATTGGCGGTACCGGCCACCGCGTTCTGCTCGTGAACGATCACTGGCACGCCGGCCAGTTTGGCAGCAACGCCACCAGGACCGGTCACATAGCCACCAAAGCCGACCACGCAGACCGGCTGCAGCTGGCGAATGATCGCCCGCGCCTGCCAGACCGACTTGAGCAACATGACCGGAGCCTTGAGCAGCGACAACTTGCCCTTGCCACGCAGACCACTGGCATTGATGCGGTGCAGCTCGATACCGGCCATCGGTACCAGTTCGTTCTCGATGCCACGCGGGGTGCCGAGCCAGTGCACGGTATAACCGCGGGCCTGGAACTCGCGTGCACAGGCCAGCGCCGGGAACACGTGGCCGCCGGTGCCGCCCGCCATGATCAGCACGTTAGCGCCCATGGGTCGGCTCCTCGGCGAAGTCGCTTTCCTGGAATTCCATCTCTTCGCTGCCAAGATGGGTTCGACTCTCCCATTCGATGCGCAGCAGCAGGCCCAGGCACGCACAGCAGATCACCAGCGAGCTGCCGCCATAGCTGAGGAACGGCAGGGTCAGGCCCTTGGTTGGCAACAGGCCGACGTTCACGCCGATGTTGATCAGGAATTGACCGATCCACAGGAACGACAGGCCATAGGCGATGTAGGCGGCAAAGAACTGCTTGGCTTTTTCCGCCCAATAACCGATGTACATCCCGCGCACACAGACGAAGGCAAACAGCGCAACCGTGAACAGCGAACCAACCGCACCCAGCTCTTCGGCCAGGACCGAGAACACGAAGTCGGTGTGGGCTTCCGGCAGGTAAAACTGCTTTTGCACGCTGTTGCCCAGGCCAACGCCCAGCCACTCGCCGCGACCGAAAGCGATCAACGCCTGGGACAGCTGGTAGCCGGCGCCAAACTGGTCAGCCCATGGGTCGGCAAAGTTGGTCAGACGCGCCATCCGGTAAGGCTGCATCTGGATCAGCAGCACGACGGCGCCGACTGCCAGCAGCACCATCAGCAGGAAGCGGAACAACCCGACCCCGCCGAGAAACAGCATGGCCGCAGCGGCACCCATCATCACGACGGTGGCACCGAAGTCCGGCTCCATCAGCAACAGGCCGGCCATCGGCAACAGCACGATGAACGGTTTGAAAAAGCCCATCCAGCTTTCACGTACTTCTTTCTGGCGCCGCACCAGGTAGCCGGCGAGGTAGATCACCACGAACACCTTGGCGATTTCGGAAGGCTGCACGTTGAAGAAGCTGAAGCCGATCCAGCGCATCGAACCGTTCACTTCACGGCCAATGCCGGGAATGATCACCATCACCAGCAAGCCGAACGCGCCAATCAGCATCAGCCAGCCCAGACGCTGCCAGGTGGCGATCGGGATCATCATGGTGACGATGCAGGCGCCCAGGCCCAGCACCACATAGATCAGGTGGCGGATCATGTAATAGAGGGCGCTGCCCGACTGTACGGCAGCGACTTCGGTCGACGCCGAGGCAATCATCACCAGGCCCAGGCCCAGCAATGCCAGGCACCCGGCGAGCATCGGGAAGTCGAGATCGATGCCGCGCCCGGTAATGATCGGCGACGGGTACGGCTTGATGATATTAAGCAGGCTCATGCCAGATCCTCCACAGCGCGGACGAACTGGTGACCACGGTCTTCGTAATTCTTGAACATGTCGAAACTGGCGCAGGCCGGCGACAGCAGCACCACGTCACCTGGATGGGCGGCGGCGCGGCATTGTTCCACTGCCTCGACCAGGGACCCGACGCGGATCAGCGGCACACGGTCGCCAATGGCTGCACCGATTTTGTCGGAGTCACGGCCCATCAGGATCACGGCACGGCAGTTGGCTGCCACCGGATCGCGCAAGTCGGTGAATTCTGCCCCCTTGCCGTCGCCACCGGCGATCAGCACGACCTTGCCGTCGATATCGGCGCCCAGGCCTTCGATGGCTGCGAGTGCGGCGCCTACGTTGGTGGCCTTGGAGTCGTTGTAGTAGCCCACGCCATCCAGGTCGCGGACCCATTGGCATCGGTGTTCAAGGCCGGCGAAGGTGTGCAGGCTCGACAGCATGGCGTCGAACGGCAGGCCCACGGCGTGCCCCAGCGCCAATGCCGCCAGGGCGTTGGATTGATTGTGGGCACCGCGAATCTTCAACTCGCGCACCGGCATCAGGTTCTGAAATTCGAAGGCCAGGTACTTCTCGCCGTCTTCTTCACGAATACCGAATGCCTTGAAATCAGGTTTGCTCAGGCCGAAGGTCCAGCATGGCTGGCCTTCGCCCATCAGCGGACGGCTCAGGGCATCCTGGCGGTTGACCACGAACTGGCGGGCGCCGCGGAAGATCCTGTGCTTGGCCAGGTGATAGGCCGGCAGGCCGCTGTAGCGGTCCATGTGGTCTTCGCTGACGTTGAGCACGGTCGCCACTTCAGCGCCGAGATTGTCGGTGGTTTCCAGCTGGAAGCTCGACAGTTCCATGACATACAGCTCGACGTCGTCGGCGAGCAGGTCCAGCGCCGGCGTGCCCAGGTTCCCGCCGACCGCCACGCGCTTGCCGGCCGCTGCGGCCATCTCGCCGACGAGGGTGGTCACGGTGCTTTTCGCGTTGGAACCACTGATGGCGACTATCGGTGCCTTCGCGTTACGCGCGAACAGCTCGATGTCACCGGACAATTTCACCCCACGGGCGGCGGCGGCCTGCAAGGCCGGGGTCGCCAGCGCCAGGCCGGGGCTCACGTAGAGCTCGTCGGCACGGCACAGGAACTCGACGTCAAGCTCGCCACAACGCACTTCCACGTGCGGATAGTCACGCTTGAGCGTGGCCAGTTCCGGTGGATTTTCCCGCGTGTCGGCGACAGCAAACGACGTGCCCCGGTTCGCCAGGAAGCGAACCAGGGACATGCCGCTCTTGCCGAGGCCGACAACGATGCGGAAGTGGTCAGAAGCGATCAGAGACACTCGTTCTACCTCAGCTTCAGGGTGGCAAGGCCAACCAGTACGAGAATCACGGTGATGATCCAGAATCGGACGATCACGCGCGGCTCGGGCCAGCCCTTGAGTTCAAAATGGTGGTGTATGGGTGCCATGCGGAACACCCGGCGGCCGGTCAACTTGAAGGAGGCCACCTGGATGACCACCGACAGGGTTTCCATCACGAACACACCGCCCATGATGAACAGGACGATTTCCTGACGGACGATGACCGCGATGGTTCCCAGGGCAGCGCCCAGCGCCAGCGCGCCGACGTCACCCATGAAGACTTGGGCCGGATAGGTGTTGAACCAGAGGAAGCCCAGGCCCGCACCGATCAACGCGCCGCAGAATACGATGAGTTCACCGGCACCCGGCACATAAGGAATCAGCAGGTATTCGGCGAATTTCACGTTACCCGACAGGTAGCAGAAGATCCCCAGCCCGCCACCGACCATCACGGTCGGCATGATCGCCAGGCCATCGAGACCGTCGGTCAGGTTGACCGCATTGCTCGAGCCGACGATGACGAAGTAGGTCAGGACAATGAAGCCCGCGCCCAATGGAATGCTGTAGTCCTTGAGCATCGGCAGGATCAGCGTGGTTTCCACAGGCGTGGTGGCGGTCATGAACAGGAAGATCGCCGCGCCCAGGCCGAATACCGACTGCCAGAAGTATTTCCAGCGGCTCGGCAGGCCACGGGAGTTTTTCTCGATCACCTTGCGGTAGTCATCCACCCAGCCGATCGCGCCGAACAGCAGGGTCACCAGCAATACGGTCCAGACGTAGCGGTTGCTCAGGTCAGCCCAGAGCAAGGTGCTGACGCCGATCGAAGACAGGATCAGCGCGCCGCCCATGGTCGGGGTGCCCGACTTGGACAGGTGCGATTGCGGACCGTCGTTACGAACCGATTGGCCGATCTGACGCTTCTGCAGGGTACGAATCATCCACGGGCCATAGCACAGCGAAAGGACCAGCGCGGTCAGCACACCGAGAATCCCGCGCAGGGTCAGGTACTGGAAGACCGCGAAGCCTTTGTAGAACTGTTGCATGTACTCCGCTAGCAGCAGCAGCATTAATGTTTCTCCAAACTGGACCCGCACAAAGCGGCAACGATGTTTTCCATCGCAGCGCTGCGCGAGCCCTTGATCAAAATGGTGGTGTTGGTGTCTTGCTCGGCGCCGAGGGCCTGGATCAGTTCAGCCTGAGTGCTGAAGTGACGGGCGTGCTCGCCAAACGCGGTCACGGCGTGGGCCATCATTGGCCCAACAGCGTAAAGCGCGCTGACTTTGCCGCGGGCGTATTCGCCCACGTCGCGGTGCCCCTGCTCCGCCCAGTCACCCAACTCGCCGATATCCCCGAGCACCAGAACGGTGCGGCCGGAAAAGCCGGCGAGTATATCAACGGCGGCGCACATGGAGGTGGGGTTCGCGTTGTAAGTGTCATCGATGACGCGCATGCCGTTGCTGGCCAGCTGCGCAACGGTGCGACCCTTGACCGGTTGCACCGCGCCGAGGCCGGTGGCAATGCCGAACAGGGATACACCCAGCGCATGGGCAGCGGCTGCGGCAGCCATGGCATTAGCGACGTTATGGGTGCCGAGCAGGTTCAATTGAACACGCTCCACACCGTCGGGACTGTGCAGGTTGAACGCCGGGCAGCCGCGAGCGTCGCGATCCAGATCACTTGCGTAGAAGTCGGCCGCGACATTGCTCAGGGCAAAGGTCAGTACTTTGCGACCGGCTGCGCGGGTCTTCCAGATTTCAAAAGCCTTGTCATCTAGATTGAGCACGGCGACGCCGTCGGCATCCAGCCCTTCGATAATCTCGCCCTTGGCCTCGACGATTTTTTCCGGCCCGCCAAACTCACCCACGTGGGCAGTCCCGGCGTTATTGAGCACGGCGACATGGGGCTTGGTCATCGCAACGGTGTAGGCAATTTCGCCGAGACGCGAAGCACCCAGTTCGATCACGGCAGCGGTATGTTCCGGCGCCAGTTCGAGCAAGGTCAGGGGCGCGCCCAGGTCGTTGTTCAGGTTGCCGCGGGTGGCCAGCACGGGACCACGGGTGCGCAGGATGCTTGCAAGCATTTCCTTGACCGTGGTCTTGCCGCTGGAACCGGTAATGGCCGCCACGGGCTGGGTGAACGCGACACGGTTGATCGCGCCCAGTTGACCGAGGGCCTGGCGGGTGTCTTTGACCACCAGTTGCGCCAGCGGGCTGTCGGCGATTTCACGCTCGACCAATGCCGCTACTGCGCCTTTGGCGGCGACGTCATTGAGATAGTCATGCCCGTCAAACCGCGGACCGGTCAGGGCCACGAACAGCTGGCCCGGCTGGATCGCGCGGCTGTCGATGCTGACGCCGTTGAAGCTCGCATCGGCACTGACCAGGCGGGCGTTCAGCGCGCCGGTGAGTTCGCTCAATTTCAAGGCTTCAAGCACGGGCCACCTCCCATGCGGTCAGGGCGCGATCGGCCTCGACCAGGTCGGAGAACGGCTGACGTTCGCCGTTGATTTCCTGATAGTCCTCGTGGCCTTTGCCCGCCAGCACGATGACGTCATCGGCCGAGGCACCGGCAATCAGCTGGGCAATCGCCTGGCCACGACCGGCAACGAAGGTTACGTTATCCACAGCGCTGAAACCGGCACGAATGTCGTCGAAGATCACCGAAGGGTCTTCGGTACGCGGGTTGTCATCGGTGACCAGCACGCCGTCCGCCAGACGCTCCACCACTTCCGCCATCAGCGGGCGCTTGCCGCGATCACGGTCACCGCCGCAGCCGAACAGGCACAACAGGCGCCCTTTGGCGTGTGGGCGCAGGGCCATCAATACTTTTTCCAACGCATCCGGTGTGTGGGCGTAATCGACCACCACCAACGGTTGAGTGCCGCCGCCCAGGCGCTGCATGCGACCGGCCGGGCCTTCAAGTTTCGGCAGCACCTTGAGAATTTCGTCGAGCGCGTAATCCAGGCCGAGCAAGGCGCCGACTGCGGCCAACACGTTGCTCAGGTTAAACCGGCCGAGCAATGTGCTGCGCAAGTGATGCTCGCCCTGAGGCGTGACCAGCGTGGCGCGCACGCCTTCGTCGTCGAAATGCGCTTCACGGCAATAAAGGTAGGCGCGGGCGTCTTCGAGGCTATAGGTGATCAGTCGCGACTCGCGTTTGTCAGCGGCCAGCTGGCGGCCGAACTCGTCGTCGAGATTCACCACGCGGCATTTCAGGTCATTCCAGGCAAACAGCTTCGCCTTGGCTTCACCGTAAGCCTGCATGGTGCCGTGGTAATCGAGGTGATCGCGGGACAGGTTGGTCATCACTGCCACGTCGAACGCCAGGGCCGTCACTCGCCCCTGATCCAGACCGTGGGAGGACACTTCCATGGCCACGGCCTTGGCCCCGGCTTTCTTCAAGTCGGCGAGGGTCGCCTGTACGGCTATCGGGTTCGGCGTCGTGTGCAGGCCGCTTTCCAGGGCGCCGTAGAAACCGCTGCCCAGGGTGCCAACAATGCCGCAGTGCTGACCGAGCAGGTCCAGAGCTTGCGCGACCAGCTGGGTAACGCTGGTCTTGCCGTTGGTGCCAGTGACGCCGACCAGGTTCAGGTGGCGGCTCGGGTCACCATAAAATCGCCCGGCGATGTCCGACAGCTGCGCTGCCAGGCCCTTGACCGGAATCAGCGGCACGTCAGTGATCGGCAGCACGGTAGCGCCTTCAACCTCATAGGCCACGGCCGCGGCGCCGCGCTGCAAGGCATCGCCGATGTGCGCACGGCCGTCGAACTTGCCGCCAGGCACGGCCAGGAACAGGTCGCCAGCCCGCACATTGCGGCTATCAAGGGTCAGTTCGCGGATCAGCAGATCACGACCGGCGTGGGCAAATATCTTGTTCAGACTTAGAGACATCAGCCGCGCCCTCCATTGGCTTTCAGCGGAACAGCCGGGGTGGCATTGGCCTGCTGGACCGGAGGCAGGTTGTCAGGAGTGATGTTCATCAGGCGCAAGGTCCCGGACATCACTTTGCTGAACACTGGCGCCGATACCAGACCGCCGAAGTAACCGGCTTTGCTTGGTTCATCGATGACTACAACGATTGCGTACCGCGGGTCGCTCATCGGGCCGAAGCCGGCGAACAGCGATCGGTAGGAATTCTCGGCGTAACCTTTGGTGCCAACCGAGGTTTTACGTGCGGTACCCGACTTGCCGCCCACGTGATAAGCCGGGACCTGTGCACGGAACACGCCGCGCGGGGCTTCGATCACTTGTTGCAGCATGGTCTGCATGGTCTTCGCGACTGTCTCGGGCAATACCTGGGTGGTCTGCGGGGCCTTGTCGGTCTTGATCAGCGTCAGTGGCGCCAGGCGACCGTTGTTGGCCAGGGCTGAAAACGCGTGCACCAACTGGATCGCGGTCACGGAAATACCGTAGCCGTAGGACAACGTGGCGGTTTCAGCCTTGCGCCATTCGCGGTAGTTCGGCAGGTTGCCGACGCGCTCGCCCGGGAAGCCAAGGCCGGTGTCCTGGCCGAGGCCGACTTTCTGCGCCAGGCGGAAAATGGTTTCGCCGCCAATGTCGAAGGCGATCTTGCTCATGCCGACGTTACTGGAGTTGATCAGGATACCGGTCAGGTCGAGTACCGGTCCCTCGGACTTGGATACGTCCTTGATGGTGTATTTACCGATCTGCAAGCTGCCTGGATAGACCTCGACGGTATCGGTCGGTTTCCAGCGCCCGGATTCAATCGCGGCGCTCATGGAAATCGCTTTCATGGTCGAACCCGGCTCGAACACGTCGATCATTGCGCGGTTGCGCATCATCGCCGGCTGCAGGTTGCGACGGTTGTTCGGGTTGTATGTTGGCTGGTTGACCATGGCGAGGATTTCGCCGGTCTTCACATCCATGATCACCAGGCTGCCGGCCTTGGCGCCATTCTCGATGATTGCGTTGCGCAGCTCGCGGTTGGCCAGGTATTGCAGGCGCAGGTCAATGGACAACGCCAAGGGCTTGCCGGCCTTGGCGTTTTTGGTGACCTGTACATCCTTGATCAGTCGGCCGCGCCGGTCCTTGATGACCTGGCGCTTGCCCGGGACACCCGCGAGCCATTCGTCATAGGCCAGCTCGACTCCTTCGCGCCCGTGGTCGTCGATATCGGTGAACCCGACCATGTGCGCGGTGACTTCACCGGCAGGATAAAAACGCCGGAACTCTTCGATGCCATAGACGCCGGGTACTTTCAGGTCGAGTACCGACTGCCCCTGCTCCGGGGTCAGGCCACGCACCAGGTAGATGAATTCCTTGTTGGCCTGGGCTTCGAGACGCTCGCTCAGGGCTTTCGGGTCCTGGCCCAGAGCCGCCGCCAGTGCTGGCCACTTCTCTTTGGCCTGTTGCATTTCCTTGGCGTTGGCCCACAGCGTGGTGACCGGCGTACTGACGGCCAAAGGCTCGCCGTTACGGTCGGTGATCAGGCCACGGTGAGCCGGAATGGGAATGTGACGAACGCTGCGCGCATCGCCCTGGCCTTTAAGGAACGCACGGTCAACGATTTGCAGGTCAATGATACGCCAGCAGATCGCCGCGACCATGACGCCGAGCAAGCCCAGTACCAGGCGAAACCGCCATGGGAACAGTGCGCCCTCGAGTTTCATCATGGCGCCACCATTTGCACTTCAGCTGCGCCGGGAATGCGCATCTTCAGTTGCTCTGAGGCCAGAACTTCGATTCGGCTGTGTGCGGTCCAGGTACTCTGCTCGAGAATCAGCCGCCCCCACTCCGCCTGCGCCTTGTCGCGCACGCTCAATTCGTTGTACAGCGAGTTCAGCAACTGGCGGTTCCAGTGGGCACTGTAGGACACGCCGATAGCCGACACGAGCACACCGACAAATAGCAGCAGCATGAAAAAGCTTCCGCCGGGAAGTGGCTTGGCGAAAAGCTTGCTCACCGCAACTTCTCCGCGACACGCATGACGGCGCTACGGGAACGTGGGTTGGCTTTGAGTTCGGCCTCGGAGGCGGACTGCGCTTTGCCATGGACTTTGATTTTCGGCTCGAAGGCCACATGCCGCACCGGCAGGTTGCGCGGCAGGTTGTCCGCTTCGCCTTTCACCAGCTTGCGCATGAAGAGCTTGACGATGCGGTCTTCCAGGGAATGAAAGCTGATCACTACCAGGCGGCCGCCGATTTCCAGGCACTCCAGGGCGGCTTCGAGGCCAGCCTCCAGGTCGCCCAGCTCGTTGTTGACGTGGATACGCAAGCCCTGGAAAGCACGGGTGGCCGGGTTCTTGCCCTTCTCCCATGCCGGGTTAGCGACTTTCAGGACTTCAGCCAGGTCGCCGGTGCGCTCGAATGGCTTGATATCGCGACGCTCAGCGACGGCTCGAGCCATGCGTCCGGAAAAACGTTCTTCGCCGTATTCCTTGAACACCCGGGCAATCTCTTCCACCGGCGCGGTGTTGACGAATTCGGCAGCGCTGATCCCTCGCGAAGGATCCATGCGCATGTCCAACGGGCCGTCGTTGAGGAAACTGAAACCGCGCTCAGGGTCGTCAAGCTGCGGGGAAGACACGCCGAGGTCCAGCAGGATCCCGCTGACCTTGCCGGCCAGCCCGCGCTCGGCCACTTCCGAGCCCAGCTCGGCAAAGCTGCGCTGCACAACGACAAAGCGGCCGTCTTCGGCCGCCAGCGTTTGCCCAGTGGCAATCGCTTGAGGATCTTTGTCGAATCCCAGCAACCGGCCATCGGGCCCCAGCTGGCTGAGGATCAAACGGCTGTGTCCGCCGCGTCCGAACGTACCGTCCAGATAGCAGCCATCAGGACGTACGGCGAGAGCCTCCACGGCTTCGTCAAGCAGTACGGTGATGTGGTTGAAGCCGCTATCAATAGTCACAGAATTAAATCACGCAGTTCATCAGGCATGGCGCCCGGTTGTTGAATAGCAGCCAGGTCAGCGGCAGAAACCGCATCCCAGGCATCCTCGTCCCATAATTGGAACTTGTTCAGTTGGCCTACCAACATCGCGCGCTTATCCAACTTGGCATATTCACGCAAACGCGGCGGAACCAGAAAACGACCACTGCCATCGAGCTCGAGGTCGACGGCGTTACCAATCAGTAAACGTTGCAGGCGGCGGTTTTCTTCGCGAAGCGAAGGCAGTGCGCGCAATTTGGTTTCAATAATTTCCCACTCATCGAGGGGGTAAACACACAAACAGGGATCAACGGCATCGATCGTGACGATTAACTGCCCGGAACTACGCGAAACGAGCTCGTCGCGATACCGGCTCGGCATAGCGAGACGGCCTTTTGCGTCGAGACTGATAGCGTTAGCTCCGCGAAACACGTCAGCGTTTCTCCAAATTTTAGCGTTTTGAGCTCAAAAAACCCACTTCATGCCACTTTCCGCCACTTGCGCACACTATAGGAATGCGCCCACCACACCGTCAAGGCGCGCGGTAAAGGAAAAGTCTTACATAACTGTGATTTAAGAGCGCAAAAGGGGGGGCAACGAGAATCTGACGCATAATCTTGCTCAATAACTTGAACCAGCACTGAAGGCTGCGCCCGGAAGTTAAAGTAGTTTGTTAAGTGTAAGATTTTTTTGGTATTACGAAAGTGCTTCTGCTGAGGTTTCTGGAAGGAGGAAAAGCGCTACTGTCTGCGCCCTGTCCAATGCTGCAAACAGGGAGGGAAAAAGGTGGAGAGTCGATCTGTAAGCCGGGTTCTGTCTTGAACAGTCATTCGTCTACGATGGCCATCACTGGACATCTTTAGCAACCTACCCGGTCCCAGCGCGGGCCACGCCTTGGGACCCTATTTGGTCTTGCTCCAAGTGGGGTTTACCTAGCCACGAACTGTTGCCAGACGTGCGGTGCGCTCTTACCGCACCTTTTCACCCTTACCGGCGCCGAAGCGCTTAGGCGGTTATTTTCTGTGGCACTTTCCGTAGGCTCACGCCTCCCAGGCATTACCTGGCACTTCGCCCTATGGAGCCCGGACTTTCCTCCCCCCCCTAATTTTCATAGAGGGCAGCGACTGTCCGATCGACTCTCCGCCGCGAAGGTTAACGGGACAGCGGCCGAAGAACAAGCGCTAAAAGCCTTTGGCCATTCCTGCGCGTCGGGTTTTCACTCGCCCTTCTGTTTTTCCAGCGCGACCTGATACAACACATTCTTGCGCTCACCGGTGATTTGCGCGGCCAGGGCGGCGGCACGCTTGAGCGGCATCTCTTCGAGCAGAAGATTGAGGATGCGCATGGCCTCGCTGCTGACCGCATCTTCTGTTTCAGGCATGGACCAACCCGCCACCAGCACCACGCACTCGCCCCGCTGCTGATTGCTGTCCGACTCGACGAACTCGCGCAACTCGGCCAGGGGCAGCCCCTTGAGGGTTTCGAAAGTCTTGGTGATCTCCCGGGCCAGCAAGGCCGGACGCTCACCACCAAACACCAGTTCCATATCCTGCAGACACTCCAGGATACGGTGCGGCGCCTCATAGAAGATCAAGGTACGCGGTTCTTCCTTGACCAGCTCCAGGCGGGCCCGGCGGCCTACTGCCTTGGCGGGCAGAAACCCTTCGAAGATGAAGCGGTCCGACGGCAGGCCCGCAGCCGACAATGCCGCAATCAATGCACAGGCACCCGGGACGGGCACTACATTAATGCCGGCCGCGCGCGCCTGACGCACCAGGTGGTAGCCCGGATCGGAAATCAACGGCGTGCCGGCATCGGATATCAATGCCACATCGTCCCCTGCCAGCAACCGGGTAATAAAGCGGCTACCTTCATCCCGTTCGTTGTGCTCATGACAGGCCGCCAGCGGCGTTGGAATGCCAAAGTGCTGCATCAGGCGCTGGGAGTGCCGGGTATCTTCGGCGGCAATCAAGGCGACATCACGGAGGATCTTCAGGGCGCGCGCACTGATGTCGTCCAGGTTGCCGATGGGCGTCGCCACCACATAAAGCGAGCCAGCAGCGGAATTCAAAGCACCTGGAGCAGTCAAAGCGCACACCTCATGATCGTTAAAAGTCGCCATTGTAGCGCGTAGCGCCGCTGGCGACAGGCGTCTGCCACTGCAGGTTTACCTGCCTCAGTTGCCGTGCTGCAACATTTGCATGAGCTAAATTGATCGATTCACGCCAGTAACATCGCGCCCCGGCCAGTGCTTGGGTACAATTCCACGCTAATTTGATCGAGTATCAGGAACACTACATGATCGCTTGCCTGCGGCTGTTCACTGCCCTCTGCCTCGCTGCCTTGCTGGCGGCCTGCGCCAGCTCGCCCTCCTCCAGCCTGGGCGACCTTCCACGGACTCCGGATGCCAGTATCGAGCAACTGCTCGAGCAGGCTTCCCAGAGCAAAGACCCGGAAAAAGCTGCGCTGTTACGCTTGAGCGCCGCCGACCTGGCCTATCGCCAGGGTAACGCTGGCCAATCGGCGCAAATCCTCCAGCAAGTACCGATGGAACAACTCAAGCCTGGACAACAGGTGTTCGCCAGCACGCTGGCCGCAGAACTGGCAATGGCGCGCAATCAGCCCAAGGCAGCGCTGACTGCATTGAGCCATCCGAGCCTGCAGCGCCTGAGCGAACTGCCGGTCGAGCAACAGGTGCGTACCGGTACCGTGCATGCCCGCGCGCTTGAAGCCGAGGGACAAGCGTTGGCGGCTGCACGGGAGCGCATTTTCATTGCGCCCATGCTCGAAGGCGAAGCCGCCGGCAAGAACCATGAAGCGATCTGGACCCTGATCGCTTCGCTGCCAACCGACCAACTGCAGCCCACCTCCACCGATGACCTCGGTGGCTGGATGAGCCTGGCGCTGGCCGTGAAGACGGCGGGCACCCTGGAGCAACAGCAGGCCGCGATCGACAACTGGCGCGCCCAGAACCCCAAGCATCCGGCAGCCATCCAGTTGCCAATCCCCCTGACCAAGCTCAAGGAACTGGCCAGCCAGCCCCTGGGCAAGATCGGCCTGCTGTTGCCACAGGACGGCCCGCTGGCCGCTGTCGGCAAGGCGCTGCGCGAAGGCTTCATGGCCGCCCACTACCAGGCACAGCAAGCCGGTCAGAATCCGCCGGCCATCGAGTTCTATGACAGCTCGCGCCTGACCTCCATGGACGAGTTCTATCGCAAGGCCCAGGCCGACGGCGTGCAACTGGTCGTGGGGCCACTGGAAAAGCCACTGGTCAAACAACTCAGCACTCGCCCGCAACTGCCGATCACTACCCTGGCCCTGAACTACAGTGAAGGCACCCAGGGTCCGGCCCAACTGTTCCAGTTTGGGCTTGCCGCCGAGGACGAAGCCCGGGAAGTCTCCCGCCGCGCTCGCGCCGACGGCCTGACCCGCGCCGCCATCATGGTACCCAAAGGTGAATGGGGCGACCGTGTACTGCGAGCGTTCAGCCAGGATTGGCAAGCCAACGGCGGCAGCATCGTCGCCACCGAACGCGTTGACCAGCCGGTGCAACTGGCCCAGCAGATTGCCGACATGTTCCAGCTGCGTCAGAGCGAAGGTCGTGCCAAGAGCCTGCAAACCACGATAGGTTCGCAGGTCGCCGCCCAGCCTTCGCGTCGCCAGGACATCGAGTTCATCTTCCTGGCGGCAACTCCGCAGCAAGCCCAGCAGATCAAGCCGACCCTGAACTTCCAGTACGCGGGTGACGTGCCGGTCTACGCCACGTCCCACGTGTACAGTGCCAGCGGTGATGTGAACCAGTACAACGATATGAATGGCGTGCGGTTCTGCGAAACCCCATGGTTGCTGGACGTCAACGATCCGCTGCGCAAACAGGTTACCGCCCAATGGCCACAAGCCGCCGGCAGCCTGGGACGCCTGTATGCGATGGGCGCCGATGCCTACCGCCTGGCACCTCGCCTGGGGCAGCTCAAGGCTTTGCCGGACAGCCGCATCGAGGGTGAGTCGGGCAGCCTGGGCATGACCCAGAACCAGCGCGTCGAACGTCAGTTGCCGTGGGCGCAGTTCGTCAATGGCCAGGTCCAGCGCCTGCCGGACACCTCGCGCTGATGCCCGAGAGGACACGCCGACAAAGCGGTCAGGATGCCGAGCGCCATGCGCTCGAGCATCTGCAACAACAGGGTCTGCGCCTGCTGGCGCAGAACTGGTTATGCAAACGCGGCGAGCTTGATCTGGTCATGCTCGATGGCGATACAGTAGTATTCGTTGAAGTCCGCTACAGAAAAAACACTCAATGGGGTGGCGCGCTCGATAGCATCGATGAGCGCAAACGGCAGAAGCTGATTTTTGCCGCGCAGTATTTTCTTCAGTGCGAGTCGCGCTGGGCCAATTCCCCTTGCCGTTTCGACGTGATTGCCATCGACAGCAATCTCGATCAGTTGAACTGGTTGCAAAATGCCTTCGACAGCTGATCGACTGCGCGCTGAACCGGACACTTCCACCCAACACTTTTGCTCTTTGCTTTGCGGGCTGCACATTCCTGTGCCAGGTAGCCGCGCTAATTAAGGTCACACAGATGGACATGCAATCCCGAATTCGCCAGCTTTTTCAGGCCAGTATCGACACCAAGCAAATGGCGATGGACGTACTTGCACCGCACATCGAGCAAGCCAGCCAGGTGATGGTCAACGCCCTGCTCAACGAGGGCAAGATGCTGTCCTGCGGCAACGGCGGTTCTGCTGGTGACGCCCAGCATTTTTCCTCGGAGCTGCTCAACCGCTTCGAACGCGAGCGCCCCAGCCTCCCAGCCATTGCGCTGACCACCGACAGCTCGACGATCACCTCGATCGCCAACGACTACAGCTATAACGAAATCTTCTCCAAGCAGATCCGCGCCCTGGGCCAACCAGGCGACGTATTGCTGGCAATTTCGACCAGCGGCAACTCGGCCAATATTATTCAAGCGATCCAGGCCGCACATGATCGCGAAATGATTGTCGTAGCAATGACGGGCCGCGACGGTGGTGGCATGGCATCACTGCTTTTGCCCGAGGACGTCGAGATCCGCGTCCCGGCCAACGTCACTGCACGTATTCAGGAAGTCCACCTGCTGGCGATCCATTGCCTCTGCGACTTGATCGACAGCCAACTGTTCGGGAGTGAAGAATGACCCCTAATCGCCTAGGCCTGATGGCCCTGACACTATGCCTCGGTATCAGCGGCTGCACTTCGGTGGTTAACGCCAGCCGTGAGGCGCCGATTGATGATGACCGCGGGACCCGCACCTTCGGCAGCAAGATCGATGACACCCTGATCGAAACCAAGGTCGGCGTGAACATCGCCAAGGCCGACCCCGCCCTGGACAACGATTCGCACATCGTAGTCACCAGCTTCAACGGCGTGGTATTGCTGGCCGGGCAAACGCCTACCGCAGACCTGAAGGCCAAGGCCGAACAGGCCGCCTCTTCGGTCCAGCGCGTGAAGACGGTGCATAACGAACTGCAGGTACTGCCACCTTCAGGCTTCCTCGCTCGCCAGAACGACACCTGGCTGACCTCCAAGATCAAGACCCAGATGCTGACCGATGCGAGCATTCCGGGCTCGCGCATCAAGGTTGTCACCGAGAATGGCATCGTCTACCTGCTGGGCCTGCTGACCAAGCAGGAAGCGGCCCAGGCGACCAATCTGGTGCAAGGCGTGTCTGGCGTGCAGAAGATTGTCAAGTTGTTCGAGTACATCGATTGATGCGCCACGATCTGTAAGAGCTGTCGAGTGAAACGAGGCTGCGATCTTTTGATCTTTGGAAAAATCAAAATCAAAAGATCGCAGCCTTCGGCAGCTCCTAAGGGTTTGAAGGTGGTGAAGCAATAAAAAAGGCGATCCATCCGGATCGCCTTTTTTATTACTTCACCACCTTCAAACTCGGCCTTCCGCTTGGTCGCGGCGGCTCGCTGTCGGGCGGCGGAACATCGTCATCCGGCTCGATCTCTTCCTCGTCTTCCATAGGCGATTCCAGATCAAACACCATGCCCTGACCGTTCTCCCGAGCGTAAATGCCCAGGATCGATGCGATAGGCACGTACAGGGTGTGCGGCACGCCACCGAAGCGCCCTTCGAAGCTGACCGCTTCGTTGTCCATGTGCAAATGCCGCACGGCTGCCGGCGATACGTTCAGGACAATCTGCCCTTCACTGGCAAAACCCTGAGGCACCTGCACCGACGGGTACTCGGAATTGACCAGCATGTGCGGGGTGCAATCGTTATCTACAATCCACTCATAGAGCGCGCGGACCAGATAAGGTCGACTGGAGTTCATAGCGGCTCCTTAAGCCTTAGCGCATATCGCGTTCGACACCAGACAGACTTGCCTGGAAAGCCTCACGCGCAAACGAGCGCTCCATATAATCAAGCAGCGGCTTCGCAGGCCGCGGCAATTCAATACCCAGAATCGGCAAGCGCCAGAGTATTGGTAATAGGCAGCAATCCACCAGACTTTGTTCCTCACTGAGGAAAAACGGCTTGTCCGCGAACAACGGCGACACGCCTGTCAGGCTCTCGCGCAGCTCCTTGCGGGCCACGACGCGGGCTGCTTCCTTGGTCCGCGAATCCAGAATCAGATCCACCAGGCCACACCAGTCACGCTGGATACGATGGATCAGCAGACGGCTGTTTGCACGCGCCACGGGATAAACCGGCAGTAGCGGCGGGTGCGGGTAACGCTCATCCAGATATTCCATCACTACGGTCGATTCCCACAACGCCAGGTCACGATCAACCAGGGTGGGCAAACTCCCGTAAGGGTTCACTTCGATCAGTTTAGGCGGCTGGCGACCAGCTTCCACATAAATGATCTCGGCGCTGACACCCTTCTCTGCGAGTACGATGCGTACCCGGTGGGAATAGTGGTCGGCGGGGTCGGAGTAACAGGCCAACCGATTGGTCACGCCCATGGCGGTCCTCCTCGCTTGTTGAAATTTCGAAAGCGGAAAAAACGAGCGCGCCCAGAGGGCGCCTCTCCGTAACCTCTGGATAACCAGATACGTTACATCTTCAGAGACGCCCTTGGGCGCGCGCGATTAACAGCAATTGCTTGAAACGTTATCAGTGCACGTCTTTCCAGTATTCGCGCTTGAGCAGGTAAGCGAATACGAAGAAGAACGCCAGGTACAGCAATACGTACGTACCGATGCGCTGATGTTGCAGCTTAACCGGGTTAGCCGAGTAAGCGAGGAAGGTTACCAGATTCTTGACCTTCTCATCGAACTGCTCTTCAGTCAGCGCCCCACTTTTCGGCACGATGGTCAGTTGATCACAGGCTTCATGCGTCAGCGGCGTACCCGTCAGAGGGTCATATTGCTTCTTGCCGTCCTCGACGATCTGCACCTGCTTGCAGCCGACAACCTGGCGACCTTGCAGGCCGACCAGCACGTTAGGCATGCCGACGTTCGGGAAGACCTTGTTGTTGACGCCCCAAGGGCGCGCAGGATCTTCGTAGAACGACTTCAGGTAACCATACAGCCAGTCGGTGCCACGCACGCGGGCGACCAGGGTCAGGTCGGGCGGTGCCGCACCGAACCAGGTCTTGGCATCTGCCGGTTGCATGCCGATGCTCATGTGGTCGCCGATCTTGGCACCCGTGAACACCAGGTTCGAGAGCATCAGGTCGTGCGGGATACCCAGGTCGTCGGCAACTCGCTCGTAACGCTGAAACTTGGCGCTGTGGCAACCCATGCAGTAGTTGGCGAACGTACGCGCGCCGTCTTGCAAGGCAGCCTTGTCGGAAACGTCGATGTCGACCTTTTCCAGCTCTGGACCGCCGTGCTCAGCGGCAAAGGACAGCACAGGCAATGCAGCAAGAATCAGTACAGCAAATAGCTTTTTCATCAGCCAGTCACCCTATCCGGAACCGGTTTGGTCTTCTCGAGCCTGGTGTAGAAAGGCATCAGAATGAAGTAGGCGAAGTACAGGAAGGTACACACCTGCGACAGCAAGGTACGGCCCGGAGTCGGAGCCAGGACACCGAGGATGCCCAGGATCACGAACGACACGCAGAACAACACCAGCCAGATCTTGCTCAGCCAGCCCTTGTAGCGCATTGACTTGACCGGACTGCGATCCAGCCACGGCAGTACGAACAGCACCGCGATGGCCGCACCCATGGCAATTACGCCCAGGAGCTTGTCTGGAACCGCGCGCAAGATCGCGTAGAACGGAGTGAAGTACCAGACCGGAGCAATGTGCTCTGGGGTCTTGAAGGCGTTGGCCACTTCAAAGTTCGGCTTCTCCAGGAAGTAGCCGCCCATTTCCGGGAAGAAGAATACAATCGAGCAGAAGATGAACAGGAACACCACCACGCCGACGATATCTTTCACGGTGTAGTACGGGTGGAAGGCAATGCCGTCCAGCGGTACGCCGTTTTCGTCTTTGTGTTTCTTGATGTCCACGCCGTCCGGGTTGTTCGACCCGACTTCGTGCAGCGCCAGGACGTGCAGCACCACCAGACCGAGAATCACGATCGGCAAGGCCACGACGTGTAGCGCAAAGAAGCGGTTCAGGGTGATGCCGGAAATCAGGTAGTCACCACGGATCCACTGGGTCAGGTCGTCACCGATGACCGGGATCGCACCGAACAGCGAGATGATCACCTGGGCACCCCAGTAGGACATCTGGCCCCAAGGCAGCAGGTAGCCCATGAAAGCCTCAGCCATCAGCGCCAGGTAAATCAGCATGCCGAAGACCCACACCAGCTCCCGCGGCTTCTGATACGAACCGTAGAGCAAGCCACGGAACATGTGCAGGTAGACCACGATGAAGAACATCGAGGCACCCACCGCGTGCAACAGACGCAGGATGGAGCCGTACTCGACGTCACGCATGATGTATTCGACGGAGGCAAAGGCTTCTTCCGCCGACGGGGTGTAGCTCATGGTCAGCCAGACACCGGTGACGATCTGGTTGACCAGAACGAGCAGTGCGAGGGAGCCAAAGAAATAGAAGAAGTTGAAGTTCTTCGGAGCGTAATACTTGCTGAGATGGTCTTCCCACATTTTAGTGGCAGGAAAGCGCGCATCCACCCAATCCATGAACTTGCTCATCACGCGTTCTCCGTATCGACGCCGACGACAATGATCTCGTCGGTCTCATAGGAATGCGGGGGAACTGGCAGGTTCAAAGGCGCAGGTTGCGACTTGTAGACGCGGCCAGCCAGGTCGTAGTGGGAACCGTGGCAAGGGCAGAAATAACCACCTACCCAATCCTTGCCCAGATCTGCGGGAGCCACTTCCGGACGGAAAGTCGGCGAGCAACCCAGGTGCGTGCAGATTCCGATCAGCAGCAGTACCTCTGGCTTGATCGAACGCGTTTCCGGGTCGACATAGGTCGGTTGTGTCGAGTTCTTGGAGGTCGGGTCAGACAACTGGCCCTCGATCTTCTTCAGATTCCCCAGGATTTCCTCGGTACGGCGGACGATGAACACCGGCTGACCGCGCCACTCAGCAATCATCTGCTGACCTGGTTCGATTTTGCTGACATTCACTTTCACCGGTGCACCTGCGGCTTTCGCCTTGGCACTGGGAAACCATGACCCCACGAACGGGACCGCAGCCCCCACCGCTCCTGCAGCACCCACCACGGATGTGGCTGCTACCAAGAAGCGACGCCGGCCTGCATTCACGCCGTCATTGCTCATTCAGTCCTCTCCCATCAGCTTTGTGGCCTGTTAAATCAGGCATCTACTAAGTAAATCTATGTACTTATAAAAATTTTGCCGAATGGTAATGAAAAGCCCCAATTCTGACAAGGTAATTACCCAAGAGCTCCACTGCCAAGCCTTGCAGTATAGGGCCTCTGCGGCTGTGGCAAGTTGTCACAGAGCAATTCTTTGATAAATCGCACCCATAAAAAAACGCCCAGCTCCGTGAGGAACTGGGCGTTCTTTTTTGAACGTGGAAGCGAATTAACGCTTCGAGTACTGCGGACGCTTACGCGCTTTACGCAGACCCACTTTCTTACGTTCAACTTCACGAGCATCGCGAGTCACGAAGCCAGCTTTGCGCAGAGCGCCACGCAGGGTTTCGTCGTACTGCATCAGAGCGCGAGTGATACCGTGGCGGATTGCGCCAGCTTGACCACTTACACCACCGCCGATCACGGTGACGTAGATGTCGAACTTCTCGACAGTCTCAGTCAATTCCAGCGGCTGACGAACTACCATGCGGGCAGTTTCGCGGCCGAAGAAATTATCCAGCGAACGGTTGTTGATGGAGATGTTACCAGTACCCGGACGCAGGAAAACGCGTGCGGTTGCGGTCTTGCGACGGCCAGTGCCGTAATTTTGAGTCGCCGACATAATGAACTATTCCGTTAAAACTTCAGTTCTTGGGGCTGCTGAGCAGTATGAGGGTGTACAGCGCCCGCATAGACTTTCAGCTTACGATACATGTCGCGACCCAGCGGGTTCTTAGGCAGCATGCCTTTGACCGCGGTCTCGATCACGCGCTCAGGGGCTTTAGCAATCAGCTTTTCGAAGTTGATCGACTTGATGCCGCCCGGGAAACCGGAGTGGGAGTAGTAGATTTTGTCGGTGGTTTTAGCACCGGTTACACGAATCTGCTCGGCGTTGATAACGACGATGTAGTCGCCGGTGTCAACGTGAGGAGTGTACTCAGCTTTATGCTTGCCACGCAGACGGCTCGCGATTTCGGTGGCCAGACGACCCAGGGTCTGACCTGCAGCGTCGACGACAAACCAGTCGCGCTGTACTGTTTCCGGTTTAGCAGTAAAAGTTTTCATTCTTTATAGCCTCAGGGGCCGCCCTGTAAATTAGACGGCGGATCTTACTGAATAGTGCGTACTTTGACAAGTCAAAGGCAGCCGGATACAGACGCTTTCGGGGGCTCGGGTCGGCGCGTCCGTTCAACGGCAAGATTCTTCGGCGGCGGCGCATCACTTCCACTGCAGAAAGAGGTGCGCAATTATGCAGATTGCGAAAAATATTTCAACCTGCTTTTATGATTGTTTTGCCCAAGGAGCACCCGATGGACTATCGACAGCTAGGCCGGACCCATCTGAACGTAAGCGCAATCTGCCTCGGAACCATGACCTGGGGCGAGCAAAACAGCGAGGCTGAAGCCTTCGCACAGATCGAACGGGCCAAAGGCGCCGGGATCAATTTTATCGACACCGCGGAGATGTACCCGGTGCCACCCAAAGCCGAAACCTACGCCACCACCGAGCGCTACATAGGGAATTACTTCAAAAGCCGCGGCGATCGCGCCGACTGGATCCTGGCCAGCAAGATCGCCGGCCCCGGCAATACGATCGACTACATCCGCGACAAGAACCTGCGGCACAACCGCCAGCACATCACCGAAGCCGTAGATGCGAGCCTCAAGCGCCTGCAGACCGACTACATCGATCTTTACCAACTGCACTGGCCGGAGCGCAGCACCAACTTCTTCGGCCAGCTGGGCTACAAGCACCAGACCGAAGCCAACCTCACTCCCTTGGAAGACACCCTCGAAGCGCTGGACGAGCAGGTCCGGGCCGGCAAGATCCGCCACATTGGCCTGTCCAATGAAACCCCGTGGGGCACCATGCGCTTCCTGGCGCTGGCCGAAGCCCGAGGCTGGCCGCGCGCCGTGTCGATCCAGAACCCCTACAACCTGCTCAACCGCAGTTTCGAGATCGGCCTGGCGGAAATCGCCATCCGCGAACAATGCGGCCTGCTCGCCTATTCGCCGCTGGCGTTCGGTTTCCTGTCCGGCAAGTACGAAGGTGGCGCCCGCCCGCCAAAAGGCCGCCTGAGCCTCTACAGCCGCTTCAGCCGCTATTTCAACCCGCAGTCCGAGGCGGCCTGCAGCCGATACGTGGCATTGGCCCGTGAGCACGGCCTGGACCCTGCGCAAATGGCACTGGCGTTCGTCAACCAACAGCCGTTCGTGACCAGCAACATCATTGGTGCCACAACCCTGGAGCAGCTGGAGAGCAACATCGCCAGCTTCGAGCTGAAGCTGTCGGATGAAGTGCTTGAGGGGATTGAGGCGATACACAAGGATCACCCGAATCCTGCACCTTGATTAATCCTTGAAACCAATCGCGGGCAAGCCACGCTCCCACAGGTTCGGTTATTCCTGTGGGAGCGTGGCTTGCCCGCGATGGCGGCCTGACAGTCACCGCAACATCAAAGCGACCGGGCAATGATCTCCTTCATGATCTCGTTGGTCCCGGCATAAATGCGCTGCACTCGCGCATCCGCCCACGCCCGGGCCACCGGGTATTCCCACATGAACCCGTAGCCGCCATGCAACTGCACGCACTCATCGAGCACCTTGCACTGCAGGTCGGTACCCCAATATTTGGCCATCGCCGCCGTCGGCACATCCAGCTTGCCCTGCAAGTGCAATTCCAGGCAGCGATCAACGAAGACCCGGCCAATCTGAATTTCAGTGGCCATTTCCGCCAGCTTGAACCGAGTGTTCTGGAAGTCCGCAATGGCCTTGCCGAATGCCTTGCGCTCACGGGTGTAGTCGAGCGTCCACTGCAGCGCCGCTTCAGCCGAGGCCAGGCCGCCAATAGCCACCGTCAGCCGCTCCTGGGGTAATTCCTGCATCAGATAGGCAAAACCCATCCCTGCTTGCCCCAGCAGGTTTTCCTTGGGCACGCGCACGTCCTGAAAGAACAGCTCCGAAGTGTCCTGGGCCTTCATGCCGACTTTCTCCAGGCGCTTGCCCTTGTCGAAGCCAGGCGTATCGGCCTCCACCAGAAACAGACTGGTGCCCTTCGCGCCGGCTTTCGGATCGGTCTTTGCCACGACAATCACCAGGTCAGCCAGAAAGCCGTTGGTGATGAAAGTCTTGGAGCCGTTGATCACATACTCGTCGCCATCCAGCACCGCAGTGGTCTTGACCCCCTGCAAGTCGGAGCCAGCCCCTGGCTCGGTCATGGCAATCGCCGTGACCATTTCCCCAGAGACCAGTTTCGGCAGGTATTTGTGCTTCAACGCCTCGCTGCCGTAGTGCAGGATATATGGCGCAACAATGTCCGAATGGAGAGAAAAACCGATACCGGTCAGCCCGAGTCGACCCACTTCTTCGATCACCACCGCGCTGTATAGGAAGTCCGCCCCCAGCCCGCCATATTCTTCCGGCAGATGCGAGCACAGCATCCCCGCCTCCCCCGCCTTGTTCCAGAGTTTACGGTCGATGTAGCCCTGTTTCTCCCATTGCGCATGAAACGGTACCGCCTCCTTATCGAGGAACGATCGAACGCTGTCGCGAAAGAGTTCGTGCTCGGAACTGAACAAGGTTCTGGGGATCATGCGGCACCTGTCGTTATTGTTGGAAGGATGGGGCCTTCAGAGACTATGCCTCGGCTTCGATACAGGACACTGGACACATCAGACAAAAAATAAGACGATCCAGCCGTCTGGTGACCACTTTCCCTTATAAAAATAAAGTTGAATTATGTCCAACCAAGCCTCCACGCCTTTACGGCGCGTCAGCATCCTGGCTATCGACCGGGTTTTCGCTTCCACCCTCATGCAAGCCAAGGATTTCTTCCACCTTGCCAGCCTGCGCTATGGCAAACAGCTCGGCCACGGTCTCGTGCCGGCCTTCGAGACTCGTCTGGTCAGCCCGGATGGCAAGCCAGTGAACAGCTTCAGTGATGTCATCATGCCGGTGGACGGCGGCCTGGAAAACGCCGACATCATCGTCCTGCCGGCGTTCTGGGACGACTTCGAGACGCTTTGCCAGCGCTACCCGCAAGTCCTGCCGTGGCTACGCCAGCAACACGCCCGCGGCGCCGTGCTGTGCGGGGAGGCGACCGGCGTATTCTGGCTCGCCGAAGCCGGGCTGCTCGACGGCAAGGAAGCCACGACCTACTGGCGCTTCTTCAACGCCTTCGCCGAACGCTTCCCCAAGGTCCAGCTCAATCAGGACAAGCACCTGACCGACGCCGACAACCTGTACTGCGCCGGCGGCACCACCTCAGCCTGCGACCTGTACATTTATCTGATCGAACGCTTCTGCGGCGCCAACGTGTCGCAAGCCGTGGCCCGCGACATCCTTTATGAAGTGCAGCGCAGCTACTCCCCCGGCCGCATCGGCTTCGGCGGACAAAAATTGCATCAGGACGTAATCATCCTGCAGATCCAGCACTGGCTCGAAGAACACTTCGCCGACAAATTCCGCTTCGAAGACGTCGCCCGCGAACACGGCATGAGCATCCGTAACTTCATGCGCCGCTTCCAGACCGCCACCGGCGACAAACCACTGCACTACCTGCAACGCCTGCGCATTGAAACCGCCAAGGGCCTGCTGTCCGGCAGCCGCAAAAGCATCAAGACCATCAGTTATGAGGTGGGCTACGACGATGCAAGCTTCTTCGCCCGCCTGTTTCGCCAACATACGGATCTGTCACCGAATCAGTATCGGCAGCAGTTTCAGCAGGCAGCGTAGCCCCGAGAAAAATACAAGACCTGTGGGAGCTGGCTTGCCAGCGATAGCGATTTGTCAGCGCAATGAATATTGCCTGACACGACGCCATCGCGGGCACGCTCGCTCCCACAGGGATTGCAGTGCCTTCGCTTTTTTCTTCAGCACAAATCAAAAAGGGCCTGCAATTGCAGGCCCTTTTTATAAGCTGAAGATCTGTTTAAGGCTTATGCGCCCTGGACAGGAATTCATGGGACTGCATTTCCAGCAGGCGGCTGAGGGTGCGCTGGAACTCGAAGTTCAGGCGACCGCCGGTGTAGAGGTCTTTGAGCTCGACTTCGGCGGAGATGATCAGCTTCACGTTACGGTCGTAGAATTCGTCGACCATGTTGATGAAGCGCCGGGCGATGTCGTCGGTGGTGACGCTCATCTGCTCGACGCCGCTGAGCAATACCGCGTGGAAGATCTTGCCCAGTTCGATGTAGTCGTTCTGGCTGCGCGGGCCGTCGCAGAGTTCGCGGAAGTCAAACCAGGCCACGTCGTCACAGGTGCGCAAGGCGCGGATTTCGCGATTTTCGATCATCAGCACGTCGTTCTCGACTGCTGCGGTGCATTCCGGCGTCAGGGCGCGGAAGCTCTTGCGCAGGCTTTCGTGTGACGCCTCGTTCAGCGGGAAGTGGAACAGCTCCGCTTGCTCGAGGTGGCGCAGGCGATAATCGACGCCGCTGTCGACGTTGACGATCTCGGTGTTCTGCTTGATCAGCGCGATGGCCGGCAGGAAACGCGCACGCTGCAGGCCGTCCTTGTACAGGCCGTCAGGCACGATGTTCGAGGTCGCGACCAGGGTCACTCCATTCTTGAACAACTCTTCCATCAGCGTGCCAAGGATCATGGCGTCGGTGATGTCGGAGACGAAGAACTCATCGAAACAGATCACCCGGGACTCGTCCGAGAAACGCTTGGCGATGATGGTCAGCGGGTTTTTTTCGCCGCCCAGTGTCTTCATTTCTTCGTGCACGCGCTTCATGAAGCGGTGGAAGTGGGTGCGGGTCTTTTCCTTGAACGGCAGCGCTTCGAAGAAGGTGTCGACCAGGTAAGTCTTGCCGCGACCTACGCCGCCCCAGAAATACAGCCCCTTGATCGGGGTCTGGTCTTTCTTGCCGAACAGTTTCCCGAGAAAACCGGGTTTGTTCTGCGAGGCCGCCACCAGATCGTCGTACAGGCGCTGCAAATGACGTACGGCAGTTTCCTGCGCGGCATCATGAAAGAATTCCGGGCGTTTCAGATCAGCTTGATATCGTTCTAGGGGCGTCATAATTCGTTAGCAAGGCAACAAAAACGGGCCGTCACTGTAGCGACGGCCCGTCGGAATGGCAATCAGCCCTTGGTCGGACCGAGCCGTCGATTTATTCCTGAACCGGAGTCAGCGCGATCCGCAACGCATCAATGCCGGCATCGCGAGCGGCGCTGTCAGCGAACGTGGCGCTGTCGGCCACACACTCGCCTTCGAGCCAGACGCTGAAGCTCAGGTCTTCGCTACGCACGTCCAGAGCCTGGCCCGCTTGCAACTGTTTGGTCACCTGACCTGCGGTTTTACCGTCAGCAAAGTTGCGCGACAGCAGCAACTGCTCACCATCAGCCGCCAGCAGGCGGAATCGGAAGCTGCCGTCGTCTTCGCGGAAGCTGACGAAGCGCGCGGCCTTGGTGGCTTTCTTTTTCGTGGTGGCAGCCACTTGAGTCTGGGCGACGAACGAGCGCAGACCGACCGCTTCACGCAGCTCGTTGAGGAACGGCGTGGCCACGGCACGGGCCTTCTTGGCGCCGATCTGCAGCATGTCTTCCAGGTCTGCCGGGCGTTCGATCAGTTGATGATAACGCTCGCGGGATTCACCCAGTTCGCTGTCGAGCAGCTGGAACAGACGGTTCTTCGCCTCGCCCCAACCCAGGCCCTGCAGCAGCTCACTGCGGAATTCGTCGGACTGCGCCGGGGTAGCGAAGGCCTGGAACAGCGTGAACAGGTGCGAGTTGTCCGGATCTTTCGCTTCGCCCGGTGCTCGGGAGTCGGTCACGATGCGCGAGATCGCGTCCTTCATTTCCTTGGCGCTGCTGAACAACGGGATGGTGTTGTCGTAGCTCTTCGACATCTTGCGACCGTCGAGGCCTGGCAACGTGGCGACGCTTTCTTCGATCAGCGCCTCGGGCATGGTGAAGAATTCCTTGCCCTGGCCAAACAGGTGGTTGAAGCGCTGGCCGATGTCCCGGGCCATTTCCACGTGCTGAATCTGGTCACGACCCACCGGCACCTTGTGCGCGTTGAACATCAGGATGTCCGCGGCCATCAGCACAGGGTAGCTGTACAAGCCCATGGTGATGCCGGCATCCGGGTCTTCACCGCTCTCGACGTTCTTGTCCACCGAGGCCTTGTAGGCGTGCGCACGGTTGAGCAGGCCCTTGGCGGCGACGCAGGTCAGCAGCCAGGTCAGCTCGGGGATTTCCGGGATGTCGGACTGGCGATAGAAGGTCACGCGCTCTACATCCAGGCCACCGGCCAGCCAGGTTGCGGCAATTTCCAGACGCGAGCGCTGGATGCGCAGCGGGTCATCGCATTTGATCAGGGCGTGGTAGTCGGCCAGGAAATAGAACGAATCGGCATTGCTGTCACGGCTGGCGAGGATCGCCGGACGGATGGCGCCGGCGTAGTTGCCCAGGTGTGGCGTGCCGGTGGTGGTGATGCCGGTGAGGATACGGGTACGAGTCGTCATGGGTTATCGCTTGTCAGACTGCAATCAATTCGAGAGACGCGGCAGGATCAGATCCTTGAGATCGGTCAGCTTGCCATGAAAAAAGTGTCCGCATTCTGCCACTTTCAGCAGCTCATGGGGACGCTGGAGTTTCCCGGACCAGTCGTAGACCAGTTGCGGATCGATGACTTCGTCGGTTTCCGGCTGGATCAGCGTCAGTTCGCCCTGCAGCGGCACCTGATCCTGATCCCCCAGGCGCATGACGGCCGGCGCTACCATGAACAGATGCTTGAGCTGTTCACCCTGGGCTTCCAGGCGCCCGCCGAGACTTGCTGCAACAAAACCACCAAAGGAGAAACCCAGCAGCGTCAGAGGTAGATCAGGATGTTTCGACCGCAACCAGGCAGCGGCGGCCTGGGCATCATCGACCTCGCCGGTCCCCATGTCATGGGAGCCGGCGCTGGCACCTACGCCCCGGTAATTGAAGCGCAGGGTCACCAAACCGGCGTCGCGGGCCGTGCGCTGCAGGGTCGAGACCACTTTGTTGAGCATGGTGCCGCCCTGCACCGGGTTCGGATGGCAGATCAGCGCAATGCCGCGCGGCTGCTCATTTTCCAGGTACAAACTTTCCAGTTCACCGACTGGGCCATCAATCACTACAGGGGTTTCGCGCATAAGCAAGGAAGGAACTCCGTGACCTCGAATCGGGTCGACTCGTCTAGCAATTTGTCTGTGCCAATCTATCTGCGAGAGAATCGCGGTATACAGCGCAGGTTCGAGCCGTTAACGTAAAGCAAAGCCGTTTATAGAGGAAGGACTCGTGGAACACTCGCTCTTAGTTTGGTTGTTGCCGACTCTTGCCCTGGTTGTGGGTGTCGCCATTGGTTTCCTGATCGCTCGCCTGGTGCCGAATGCCGCGCCTAACAGCACGCAACGTCAGCTGGATGATATTCAGGAACGTTTCGACAGTTATCAGAACGAGGTGGTCACCCACTTCAACAGCACCGCGACCCTGGTCAAGAAAATGACCCAGAGTTACCAGGAAGTGCAGGATCATCTCGCCGATGGCGCAAACCGTCTTGCCCTGGACGAGCAGACTCGCCAACGCTTGCTCGCCGCCCTGCATGCCGATTCAGCCCAGGCGCCTCGTGAGCGCCTGACGCCGCCGCGCAACCAGGAGCCGCCTCGCGATTACGCGCCCAAAGCGCCAAACGCACCGGGCATGCTCGATGAGCATTACGGCCTGAAGAAGTAATCAGGTTTCGCGCAACATGAAAAAGCCCCCGGATGAGTGATTGTCCGGGGGCTTTTTTCACACCTGATATTCAGCCAGGCGCTTATGGGTACTGCTGAACAGTACCTTGCTGCTGACCACCATATTGCTGGCCCGGAATCGCCTTCAGGTTGACCTCAACCCGACGGTTCTGCGCCCGACCATTAACGTCAGCGTTGCTGGCTACCGGGTTATCCGGACCGGCGCCACGGGCTGTGAGGTTGGCACTGCTGACGCCCTGGGACGTCAGGTAGGTCGCCACGCTCTGGGCGCGCCGCTGGGACAGGTCCATGTTGTGCTGGCGACTGCCGGTGCTGTCGGTGTAGCCGACGATTTCGATCTGGTTCTGGTTGAACTCCTTCAGCGAGCCTGCAAGGTTGTTCAACGGCTGATAGAAGCTCGAGGCGATATTCGCCGAATCGGTGGCGAACGTGATGTTACCCGGCATGATCAGCTTGATCTGATCACCCTGGCGCTGCACCTCCACGCCGGTGTTGGCCATGCTGGCGCGCAGCTTCTTCTCCTGCTGATCAGCGTAGTACCCGTAACCGGCAGCGGAAGCACCTACCACTGCGGCGCCGATCAGCGCGCCCTTGCCACGATTGTTGTGGTCGATGGCGGCGCCCGCAAGCGCCCCGGCCAGAGCGCCGAGGCCGCCGTACTTGGCGGTTTTGCTCATGCCCTGGGAACCGCTATCGGCCTGACCCTGGTTGTCATACGGGTTCGGCGAAGCGCAGCCAGACAGCAGCGCGATGGCAGTAGCGGCAATAATCAGACGAGGCGTGGTGAACATGAAGAGCTCCTACTTTTTGCATTCTGTGGTGCAACGGACTTAAGCATTGAACCTTTGCCGGCGTTGGATCATTTTGCGCGATAAAAATTCCATCAAGCAGACATCAGGCGCGCACGAACGGGTTTTCACGCATTTCGTCACCCAGTCGCGTGTCCGGTCCATGCCCGGTGACCACGGTCGCCTCTTCATCGAGGGTATACAGGCGCTGCTTGATCGACCGCACGATAGCGGCCTGATCCCCGCCCCATAAATCCGTGCGCCCTACCCCGCGACGAAACAGGGTGTCACCGGCGATGAGCAGCTTAGCGTCTGCAAACCAGAAACTCATAGAGCCGGGTGTGTGACCGGGTGTGTGCAATGCCACGCCACAGCCGCAAGCCAGTTCTTCATCGTCGGCCAACCAGCGATCTGGCGGGGGCACCGGCGTGTAAGGCACGCCGAACATCTGGCATTGCATCTCCAGGTTGTCCCAGAGGAACTGGTCCTCCTTGTGCAGATGCAGGGTCGCCCCGGTTTTCTCTTTCATCTGACCGGAAGCCAGGAAGTGATCCAGGTGTGCGTGGGTGTGGATGATGCTCACCACCTTGAGCCCGAGGGCGTCGAGTCGCGCCATGATCAGCTCAGGGTTGCCACCGGGATCGACGACGATGGCCTTTTTCGTAATCGGATCGCCGATGATCGTGCAGTTGCACTGCAACGGGCCGACGGGGAAGGTCTCGCGGATGAGCGTGGGGCTGGCAGCGACCATGGTGGTTCCTGAAAAGAATGGATGGCCTATTCTGGCACAGGCTGGCGGGCCCGACAGCGTCACCCCAATACACCCAACTCCTTCGCCCGCGCCACCGCCTGAGTCCTGCGCTCTACCCCCAGCTTGCTGTTGATATGACTGGCATGCGTCTTCACCGTATGCAGCGAAATAAACAGCTGATCACTGATCTCCTGATTCGAGCACCCTTGTGCAATGAGCTTCAGGACGGCCAGTTCTCGGGCACTCAGTTGCTCGCAGGCGTGGGATGGCTCCGAGGCAATGCGCGGTGGTATGGCGGGCAGATGCTCTGCCAGGGCGGCGCAAACTGCGGTCCTGGCGTTGTGCTGAAGTTGTTCGCGCAACCAGGCCGGATGTTTGCTCAGCAAGCCGTCGAAAGGTTGCACCACGCCACCCATCGCAGCATCAAGGGCCTGAGTGAGGCTTTGCCGGGCGTCAGGTTCGCGGTTGCTGGCCAGTAGCAGCTCGGTCTTCTGGGTCAGCACCATGACGCTGAGCATCTGACGCCCGGTTTGCTGGCCGTTTTCCAGCAATGCGTTCAACCGCCCCTCGGCCAGCATCAACTGGCCCTGGATGACCTCCAGCAAAGCCTGCTGCAATTCGATATGCAAGGGCAGTTGCGGATGAAATTCCGGCGGCGCAGCGGGGTTTTCGCCGTTGTAGGTCTGGCTCAGACGCGCCAGCCAGGCTTCGGCCAGGTCGGTGCGGCCCTGGGCCAGCCACAGCTCGCATTTGACCAGGGTAATCATCGCCAGGTAATAAATCGGCGGCACGTCCCAGATATGCATCAGGCGCTCGGCTTCGGCGAGTTCGGCGAATGCCTTGGAAAACTCGCCACTGCTGCCTTCGATTCGGGCAATCACGCAATGGCCGATCAGTACGCTGATATCCCGGCAGGCTCGTGCTTCGCTGAGGCCAGCCTGCAGTCGAATGCGCGCAGCCTGTGGCTGCAGGCGCATGGCCAACAGAAATCCTTCGTATAACGTCAGGCGTGCACGAACAGCATAGAGTCGTTGCGGCGACAGCCCTTGCAGGCGTTGCAGGCCTTGGCGCACTTCATCCAGCGCCCGCAGGATTTCCCCGCGGGCCTGGAGCACTCGGGCACGGTCGTAATGCGCCAGCGCCTCGAACAATGGATTACCCACCCGCTGTGCCAGCTCCAGGGAATCGCGGTTCAACCCGCGTGCACGCCACAGGTCGCCGTCGGCGATGGCCAGGTTGGACAAGGTCGACAGGCACATCAAGCGTTGGCCATAGCGCTTGGACGGCAGGCTCTCCAGGGCTTCAGTGCAATACAGCAGGGTCAGTTCACGGTTGCCCCGTCCGCGGGCGATGATCCCGCTCAGGGCCAGCCACTGCGCCAGCATGGACTTTTGCGCCGTGGCCGAAGGGGCCGGCAGGAAGCGGCTCAGATGACTGGCCAGTTCTTCGGCAGCGTCGAGTTGGCAGGCCAGCCCCAGAGCCCAGCTGTACAGCACGATCAGGCGCGGCGTGCTGATCAGCAGGCTGTCGGGCAAGTCCATCTTCCAGCGCAGCAACATGCCGACGTTCTGTTCGGCCAGCAGCTGCTCTTCGGACAGGTTCTGCACCAGGTTCGCTGCGACGTCCAGGTGACCGGCGCGCAACGCCTGTTCCACCGCTTCATCGAGTAGCCCCTGGGCGTTGAACCAGCGGCATGCGCGCAGGTGCAGGCTCGCTGCCGGCACGATGGCCTGGGCGGTCGGGCGGGTGCGCAGCAGATCGGAAAACAAATGGTGATAACGATACCAGCGGCCCTGCTCGTCCAGGGGCACCAGGAACACCTGGTGAGCCAGCAGGAAGCGCAGGATCTCTGCGCTGTCGTGAGCCTCGCGAACGGCGTCGCACAGTTCGCTGCAGAAGCGCTCCTGGGGGGCGGTGTCGTAGAGGAAGGCCTGCACTTCGGCGGGCAGGCAATCGATGACTTCTTCAAGCAGGTAATCGCGGATCAGCCCTTCCCCACCATGCAGGGACTGAGGCAATGCACCTTCACTGCCCACTTCGGAGGCGGCCAGCAGCCAGAAACGCAGGCCAGCGACCCAGCCTTCGCTGCGCTCTATGAGGTTTTCCAGGGCTTCGCCGCGCAGTGAGGTGCTGTGGCGATCGAGCAGGGTCTGGGCTTCGTCGTGAGTCAGGCGCAAGTCCTGCTCGTGCAGTTCGAGCAATTGCCGGGACAGGCGCAGGCGCGCCAGATGCCAGTCCGGGCGCTGGCGGCTGGTCACCATCACCAGCAGGCCGTCAGGCAGATGATTGAGGAAAAATTGCAGGCAACGGTCGAGCACCGGCCCCTGGGCCAGGTGGTAGTCATCGAGCACCAGCAACAGTGGAGCCGTTGGCAGCAAGTGCACGGCCAGCTCATCGAGCAAGCCGTCCAGCCACTCCTCGAAAGCAAATGGCTGATGGCGCTGGCGCATTTTCAGCAGGCCAAGGGACTGGCTGCCAAGCTTGGGATAAAAATCCTGGAGGCCTTCGAGCAGCCGCTCAAGAAAACGCCCAGGGTCGCTGTCACGCGGACTCAGGCCCAGCCACAGACTCTGCCAGTGCGCGGGCAGACCTTGACAGAATTCCACGGCCAGGGAGCTCTTGCCGAACCCTGCCGGGGCGCTGACCAGCAACAGCCTGCCGCCAAGCCCGGCACTCAGTCGCTCGCACAGACGCGGCCGCAGCACGTGACCATCAGGCAGCGGCGGGCGAAAAAAACGTCCGTCCAGTGCCGCGACGGCAACGCTTGCAGGGCCCGGGATGGGGGACAGATCAGTCATGGCCGGCTCTTGTTTGATGGCGGGTGGCGGCGTTGCAGATGTCCGCAGACTAGCGGTAAACGAAGAGGTAATGAAGGTTATTGCTACAAATGGCTACAAAAAGGCCATCAAGCTCTACGCCCGAATGCATGCAGGCCCGTAGGAGCGAGCTCGCTCGCGATGGTCGTTAACGATGACGTGGGTTGCCTGACTCCCCGCGGAGCCCTCAGGTTCATCGCGAGCAAGCTCGCTCCTACAGGAGCGATAGGCAAAAAAAAACGCCCCGAACCAGTCGGGGCGTTTTCAGAGGGTGCGGCCTCTGCTCAGTGCAGCTTAGCGAACACCTTCCTGACGCAATGCCGCAGGGGTGAAGTCGCTGGTGGTAGCAGTGAAGCCGAAGTCATATGCCGACTTCTCTTCGTTCTTCATGCCCAACGCCAGGTAACGACCCGATTGCAGGTCATACAGGGTTTCCAGGGCATACCACGGCACTTGTTTGTCGTAGTAGTTCTCGGCGTGGGCTTCCGCAACGCGCCACAGTTGATTACGACCGTCGTAGTGATCGATCACCGCCGCCTGCCAGGTGTCTTCGTCGATGTAGAAGTCACGCTTGGCGTAGATATGGCGCTGACCTTCCTTCAGGGTTGCAACCACATGCCACACCCGGCGCAGCTCGTATCGAGCCAGGTCCTGGTTGATGTGGCCGGCCTTGATGATGTCGGCGTACTTGAGCTTCGGATCGTCGAGCTTGTAGCTGTCGGAGGCGATGTACATCTCTTTCTTGCCTTCGAGTTTCCAGTCGTAGCGATCTGGCGCTCCGTTGTACATGTCCAGGTTGTCAGAGGTACGCAGGCCATCGGCGGCAGTACCCGGCCCGTCATAAGACACTTGCGGGGCGCGACGCACCCGACGCTGACCGGCGTTATAGACCCACGCCGAACGCGGCTCCTTCACTTGGTCGAGGGTTTCGTGCACCAGCAGTACACCACCGGCCAGACGTGCCGGCGCGGTCACTTTCTGCTTGAAGTAGAACAGGATGTTGCCCGGGTTCGCCGGATCGTAATCCTTCATCTTGTCGCGGAACACGAACTGGTCCTGGAAATACACCAGGCTGAACGAGCCGTTAGGCTGTGGAGTGGCCTGGGTGACCAGGCGAGTCACGCTGCCGCCGCGATACCGGGTGATGTGGTTCCAGATAACCTCAACGCCAGTTTTCGGGATTGGGAACGGGACGGCAGTCTCGAAGTTTTCCAGGCCGTTACCACCGGACACCAGTTTGGTGTTGACGGCGTTTTTCTTGATGGAGGCGAACACTTCATCCGGCACTGTGGCACCGCGATGGGACGGGTAGACCGGCATCTTGAAGGTTTCCGGGTAACGCTTGAACATCGCGTACTGGCCCGGGGCAAGCTTCTCTTTGTACTGATCCACGTTCTGCGCGGTGATGGTGAACAGCGGTTTTTCACTGCCGTACGGGTTGGACAGGAAGCCCTTGCTGTCGACTGTGCCCGCATTTTTGGCCATGGGTTTCCAGGCCGGGATCGAACCGTCGGCGTTACCCGCCATCTCGGCGCCCATCGGTGTCAGGCTCTTGCCCAGCTTGTCTGCCTCGGCAGCGGGAACCGCCGCCATGACGCTGGTCGCCAGCAGCGAAAGTCCCAGAACACCGGCTTGGAACAGACTCTTTGTTATTTTCATATGTGTGTTCGTCCTGAAAATACTGTGCTTAGAAGTTCACGCCGACGCTGAGCGCAACAAAGTCGCGATCGTCCACAGTGGTGTATTTGCCGTCGAAGAAGTTGGTGTACGCCAGGCTCGCGGTGTAGGTGTTCTGGTACTCGGCATCAACGCCCAGGCTGACCGCTTTGCGACCTTCCTCGAAGTTGCCGCCAGGGCCAGGCGAGTAGCCGCTCACGTCATGGGACCAGGCCACGTTAGGCTTGAGGTTCACGCCGGCGAATACGTCGTTGTATTCCCAGATCGCACGACCGCGGTAGCCCCACGAGGTTGCGGTGGTGAAGCCTTCGTTGGTGCAATTGCGACTGCGGTTGTTCTGCGGCGAACCAGCACCTGCACCGTTGATGGTGCTGGCGTTGAGGATGTTGGCGCAGGTGTCGGTACCGGCTGGGCCAGTCGGTGGCAGCTCACCTGGACCGTAGACCGGATCGCGGCCGTAGCGCACGTCAGAGGAGCTTTCCAGGCCGCCGACGTGAGTCACGCCCACTTCACCTACCAGGGTCAGACGGCTCGCGCCCATCACTTGATCGAAGAAGTGCGTCAGGGTGGTCTGGAACTGGGTGATTTCCTTGCGACGATAACCGTGCAGGTCCTGGCCAGGAACGCCAGTCAGTAGCGAAGCATTGCCCAGGGCGCCGCCCAACGGACGCACACCGGCGAACAGGATGTCGGTGGAGTTGAGCTGCACCGGCGCGTTCGGACGATAGCTGATCTCACCGCTCCACGCCGTACCGGTAGGCAGGGTGGTGGAGAAGCTCAAGCCGTACAGGCGAATGTCTTCCGGGTATTCGATGAAATACTGCGAGTTGCCCGCCACCAGCAAAGGTGCCAGTGCAGCGAATGGACCCGGCAGGCCCGCGGCGGTGTTGTACACCGATTGCGGTGCACCCGTGGCGCTGAAGATCGGCGCACGGCTGTGGTAGTTCATGAAGTAGGCACCGAATTCGGTGTCCAGCGGATCGAACATGTACTTCAGGGACGCGCCCCATTGGCCGCTGTCCCGCGCATCGCGATCGGGGCCGCGACGGACCAGCACACCTTCCTCGTTGACGTCTACGCCAGCGCCAGCCAACGGTCCCAGTGCAATGGCCGGGATGGTCGAGCGTTTGTTCAACACCCGCAGGTTGCTGTCACAGCCATCGGCAACGATGTCCGGCTGGGAGAAGAAGGTGCCGCAGTTGTCGACGACGGTCTGGTCCCATTCCAGCTGGTAGAACGCTTCAGCCGAGAGATTCTCGGTGAGGCTCTGGGAGACGTAGAACATGTTGACCGGGATCAGGCCTTCCTTGATCTCGGCACCCGGACGACGGAATGCGGATACGTCGATCGGGTTGATCGAGTTGATGCCACCGCCGATGAACGTACTTTCGCCCCAGCTCACTACCTGCTTGCCCAGACGCACGGAGCCCGGCTGATCGGCGATGGAGTAGTTGTGGTAGACGAAGGCATCGAGGATCTGGCCGCCGGAGGATTTGGCGCCTTCCTTGCGGTTGTCGTTGCTGACGTTCTTGAATTCAAGGTCTTCGTTTTGCAGTGCGAAGTCGTACCAGTATTTGCCCCGCACGAACACACCGGTGTCGCCGTATTTCAATTCAAGGTCATGGATACCCTTGAAAATCTTCGAGAAGGCCTGGCCGCTCTTGAAGTTCAGGTGACCGTCATCGGAAGTCTGGGACAGCCCTTGGCCGCCGTTGTTGACCCCGATGAGGTTCTTGTTCGGCGACTGGGTGGAAACGCTCATGCCCAGGGAGAGAGAAGAGTCGAACTGACCTTCGATTTCACCAATGTTGAAACTGACGCCGAATGCGGGCCCGGCGAGCGTAGAAGCAAGACTGACCGCCAAAGGCAATTTCGCCCGGCGCCAGAACTGGTTTACTGATGTCATCGACGCTACTCCATGTGCATTATTGTTATGGCAGTGAGTACTTTTAAAAACGTTGTGGCTGACCGGACGCCAGGGCGTTCCGAATTCAATCCAATGTGCATCGCCCCGTTTGTGCGTTTGCGCTCGTTCTTAAAAATCCTTGAGCGGACTATAGCCAGCAGGTAGTAGAGCTTGATCCCTCTAAAGTGTGATTTGCAGCTGCCAGCCACTCTGGAACAGTCCTTTCGCCAGTCCGACAACTGTCGGCACGGGAAGAATGGCTGAAAATTCAGATTTCACAAGCCAAGCGCTTGCTTGGTGGGGCTGGCGTGCCTTTTCGGGCACGCCAGGATCGCTTAAAGCGTCGAGAGGAAGGTGCTGTTGTTGGCCTGCCATTCGGTAATGTCGAGGCGGATTTTTTTCTTGTCCAGCTTGCCGACGCTGGTCTTGGGAATTTCGGTAACAAGAGCAATCTGGCTCGGGATCGCCCACTTGCTCAGGTGCCCCAGTTCCACGAACGGCTTGAGGTGTTCCTTGAGTTCCTTGGCCCCGATTACGTGGCCTTCGCGGATCACCAGCAAGGCGAACGGGCGCTCGCCCCACTGCGGATCGGCGATGCCCACCACTGCTACTTCGCGTACCGCTACATGACGGCTGATCAGGTCTTCGAGGTCCAGGGAGGAAATCCACTCGCCGCCGGTCTTGATCACGTCCTTGATGCGGTCGCGAATATCGATCACGCCCATGGTGTCCAGCGTCGCCACGTCGCCGGTGTGCAACCAGCCGCCCGCCCACAGCTCGGCGCCCTTCTGCGGTTCATTGAAATAGCCTTCGGTGAGCCATGGCGCGCGCAGTACCAGTTCCCCCTGAGTCTCGCCATCGGCCGGCAGGAAATGACCCTCGGCGTCGACGATCGCCGCCTCCACCAGGGGGCCCGGGACACCGGCCTTGATGCGGTAAGTGGTGCGCTCGTCTTCAGTGCCTGCCATCAGCTCGTCGTTGAGGTGCGCACAGGACACCAGCGGGCCGGTTTCCGACATGCCATAGGCTGCGGTCAACTGAATGCCCTTGGCCTTGGCGGCCTCATACAGCGCCCGGTTCAGGGCACTGCCGCCGATGACGATTTTCCAGCCGCCAAAATCGGTGTCCTGCGCGGCCTTGGCATTGAGGACCATCTGCAGGATGGTCGGTACGCAGTGGGAAAAAGTGACCTTCTCCTTGCGCCACAACTCCACCAGAAACTCCGGGTCGTAACGACCGGGGTAAACCTGCTTGAGCCCGAGCATGGTCGCCACGTACGGCAAGCCCCAGGCATGCACGTGGAACATCGGGGTGATCGGCATGTACACATCATTGGTGCCCAGCAGGCGCACGCTGTCGATGGCGCCCATGATGGTCGACACCCCCATGGTGTGCAGCACCAGTTGTCGATGGGTGAAGTACACGCCCTTGGGGTTGCCGGTGGTGCCGGTGGTGTAGAAGGTGGTGGCGACCGAGTTTTCGTCGAAATCCTCGAAATCGTATTGGGCGCTCGCTGCCGCCAGCAGTTGCTCGTACTCCCCCACGAGATTGGGCAGGTCAGCAGTTTTTTCCGGCAGGTCGGTCAGCAGCAGGGTTTTCTCGACGGTGGTCAGGTGCCCGGCGATCGCGTTGTACAGGCCCACGAACTCGCTGTTGACCAGCACGAAGCGGTCTTCAGCGTGGTTCATGGTGTAGAGGATCTGTTCCGGTGACAGACGTACGTTGATGGTGTGGATCACCGCGCCGATCATCGGGATGGCGAACATGCATTCCAGATAGCGATGGCTGTCCCAGTCCATCACCGCCACGGTATCCCCCGGCTTGACGCCGGCGGCGGTCAGTACGTTGGCGAGCCGTGCCACGCGCTCGATCAGGGTCGGGTAGCTGTAGCGCAATTGATCGCGATAGACGATCTCGCGGGTCTTCTCGTAGCGGGCACCCGACATCAGCAGGCGTTTAATCAGCAGCGGGTATTGGTAAGCGCCTTCGGCTGGGGGGATAACGCGAGTCTGCAACATAAGAATCCCTTTTCCTGACTGCACGGTCGTGGCTGAAAGCAGCACTCTAATGCGCCGGCCCGGGCATCAAATCAGCCAAAGGAATGATTTCGTCGAAGGGTCAGATGCTGGCTTTGCGCCATCACCCGCAACCTCTGGCGGCCACGCTTATTGCCTGTGCAGGGCAACTTGTAATGGATGCCAGCAGGGTTTCGTGCGAGCCTATGCACTTTTACCGACACAATGACAGCGATGAATACTGAAGTGACCGACCCTCTGGATTGCTCCAGTAAACAAGCGCCCCTGGTTTCCATTGTGGCGCCTTGTTATAACGCGGAAAAATACCTGGAAGAGGCGATCGCCAGCATCTTCGCCCAGGATTACCCGAATTTTGAAGTCATCATCGTCGACGATGGCTCCAGCGACAACAGCATCGCGATGCTCAGGCAATTGCAGCAAACCCATGACTTCCAGCTGTATACCCAGGCCAACCAGGGCGTCAGCGCGGCCCTCAACCACGGCTTGCGTTATGCCAAGGGCGACTACGTATCCACGCCGGACCTGGACGACATCATGCTGCCGCAGTCCGTGCGCATCCGGGTGGATTACCTGGAACAGCACCCGCAAGTTGGCTGTGTGGGGGCGCTGATCATCTACATGGACAGCGACGGCAATACCATCAAGCAGCAACAACGCGACGAGATCCGCACCTACGACTTCGACAAGGTGCTCAGCGGCGCCGTGGTGATCGGTGCTCCGGTTGCGCTGTATCGCATGAGCGCCATGCGCAGTGCCGGCTTTTATGCGCCAAGCCTGCGGGTCCAGGATTTCCAGATGACCCTGCGCATCGCCCGCCTGGGTTACGAGGTGCATGAGCTGCCGGTGTGCGTGACCCGCTATCGCCGTCACCCCAACAACCTGTCGAGAAAGTACAAGGTGCTGCTACAGGCGGACCTTGAAGCCATCGCGCCGTACCTGGGCCACCCCGCATACCAGAGCGCTCGCACGCAACTGGTGAACAAGGCCCTCAAGTACGCGGTCGTCGAAGACAAGAAGGAAGCCTGGAAACTGTTGCGCTCCATTCCCTGGCGTCACCTGAACCGCACCAGCTTCCGCCGTTTGAAACGCTTGATGCTGCATCGCTGAACGCCCTCCCCGCTTCCAGGCCTGGCCATGAAATTTCTCGAAAAACTCAAACAACGAAAAATCCGCAAGCACCTCAAGCGCCTGGAAAAACTGCAGCGGGCGCCAGAGAAAATTCGCCTGCGCTACCCCCGCTATGAAATAGGCGTGGGGACCTATGGCATTCCCGAGGTCATGGAATTTGGTGACGATACGATCCTGAAGGTCGGCTCCTACACCTCGATAGCCGAAGGCGTGCAGATTCTGCTCGGCGGCGGGCATCGCACCGACTGGGTCAGCACCTACCCGTTCCCGTTGATGATTGACGAAGCCCGGGATATTCCCGGGTGCAGCCCGACCAAGGGTGATGTGGTAATCGGCAGCGACTGCTGGATCTGCGCCAATGTGCTGATCCTGTCGGGCGTCACCATCGGTCATGGCGCGGTAGTCGCCGCGGGGGCCGTGGTCACCCGTGACGTGGAACCCTATGCGATCGTTGGCGGCAACCCCAGCCGGCACATTCGCTGGCGCTTCGAGGAAGACGTGCGCCAGGAACTGTTGGCATCTGCCTGGTGGGACTGGCCGATGGAAGAGGTGAAGACTGCGTCACGGGCGCTGTGCAGCAGTGACATGGACGGGTTTCTGGATTACGTCCGCCAGCGCCAGTCGAATCAACCCGGGTGACGGATTGGCCGCGACAAGATGGCGCGGCGCTCCCCAGTTCCTTCAATGCATTTCGGTAAACGCCAGTTTCACCCCGATGGCAATCAGCACCGCGCCCATCGTCCGATCGAACCAGTGGCCCATGCGCGCAAATCCGGCGCGCACTCGCTGCTGGCTGAACAGCATCGCCACCAGGCAGAACCAGATCGCCGTGGCCACCGCCAGATAGACGCCGTAGCCAGCCTGCACCGACAACGGCGTGTGCGGGTTGATCACCACCGTGAACAGCGACAGGAAGAACAGCGTGGCCTTCGGGTTCAGACCATTGGTCACAAAGCCCGAAGTGAAGGCGCCACGGGCAGTGCGCTCACCGGCTTCCTTGTGCAGGTCGTCGGTCACCGGCTTGGCCGGTTTCGCACGCAGCGCCTTGAATCCGATGTACAGCAGGTACGCGGCAGCGGCCCATTTCAAGGCGTTGAACAGCACGATCGATTGCGACACGATCAGCCCAATGCCCAGCAGCGAATAACCCACATGCAGGAATATCGCCGAGCCAACCCCCAGTGCAGTCCAAGTGCCGGCGCGACGACCGTGGGTCACGCTTTCGCGCACCACCACCGCAAAGTCCGGGCCGGGGCTGGCCACGGCGAGCAGGTGAATGAGGGCAACGGTCAAGAACTCTGTCCAATACATGCGCAAATCCTTAGTGGCAGGCCTGGCGAAATCCAGCGGCGTATAGGCCAGCCCTGCGATGAGTAACTGATTGTTTCATCTGTTAGGCTCGGCAGATTACGCCTTCAGATCAATGCACAAAAGGTACAGTTGATGACGAACACTCACCGCGCAGTTTTCCTCGACCATCCTTCCCTGGACCTGGGCGACCTCGACCTGGCACCGTTGCGCGATTGCTTCAGCGACTTGCAACTGTTCGCCCAGACAACGCCAGACCAGGTGATCGAGCGCCTCAAGGGCGCGACTGTCGCCATCAGCAATAAAACCGTGATCGATGCAGCCGCAATCGCCGCGAGCCCCGGGCTGAAGCTGATCCTGATTGCCGCCACCGGCACCAACAATGTCGATCTGGCGGCCGCGCGCGCCCACGGCATCACCGTGTGCAACTGCCAGGGATACGGCACACCCTCGGTGGCGCAACACACCATCATGTTGCTGCTGAACCTGGCAACGCGCCTGGCCGACTACCAGAAAGCCGTGGACGAAGGACGCTGGCAACAGGCGAAACAGTTCTGCCTGCTGGACTATCCGATCGTCGAACTGGAAGGCAAGACCCTTGGCTTGCTGGGGCACGGCGAACTGGGTGGCGCCGTCGCCCGGCTGGCGCAAGCATTCGGCATGCGCGTGCTGCTGGGCCAGATACCGGGGCGCCCAGCCAGGCCGGATCGACTGCCGCTGGCAGAGCTGCTGCCGCAGATCGACGCCCTGACCCTGCACTGCCCACTGAACGAACACACCCGCCATTTCATTGGAGCCCCGGAGCTGGCCTCGATGAAACCGGGCGCATTTGTAGTGAACACGGCCCGAGGTGGCCTGATTGACGAGCAGGCGCTGGCCGACGCTTTGCGCAACGGCCACCTCGGCGGCGCGGCCACCGACGTGCTCAGCGTAGAGCCACCGACCGCCGGCAATCCACTGCTGGCCGACGACATCCCTCGCCTGATCGTCACCCCGCACAACGCCTGGGGCAGTCGTGAAGCGCGCCAGCGGATCGTCGGCCAACTCACGGAAAATGCGCAGGGATACTTCAGCGGTAAAGCGCTGCGTGTCGTCAGTTGATAGACTGCGGCACTTTTTTCCAGGGAGCAGATTATGGATCCGCGCAGTGAAGTACTGCTTCGTCAGGCCGAGTTATTCCAGGGTTCGGTATTGCTCGCCGGGTTGCCCGCCGATGATCTGCTGGGACGCCTGCCCGATGCCCACGGCTGGTGCTGGCACGCTGGCGATCAAGCAGCCCTCGATGCCCGCTTCGCCGGGCGCAGCCAATTTGGGGTGACCGCGCCAGAGCGCGAGTTCGAAACAGCGGTGGTGTTTCTGCCCAAATCCAAGGACCTCACCGACTACATTCTCAACGCCCTGGCCTCGCGCCTGGCCGGTCGCGAGTTGTACCTGGTGGGCGAGAAGCGCAGCGGCATCGAAGGCGCCGCCAAGCAACTCAACCCTTTTGGCAAACCGCGCAAGCTCGACAGCGCGCGCCACTGCCAGCTGTGGCTGGTCACCGTCGCCGATGCGCCAAAGGCCAAATCCCTGGAAAGCCTGGCCCAGACTTATGAGCTGGACCTGTCTGAAGGACCGCTGACCGTCATCAGCCTGCCCGGGGTGTTCAGCCACGGCCGCCTGGATCGCGGCAGTGCGCTGCTGCTCGAGCACCTCGACAAGTTGCCAAGCGGTCATTTGCTGGATTTTGGTTGCGGTGCCGGTGTGTTGGGGGCGGCGGTCAAGCGCCGCTATCCGCACAATCAGGTGACCTTGCTCGACGTGGACGCCTTCGCGGCCGCCAGCAGTCGCCTGACGCTGGCCGCCAACGGCCTTGAAGCAGACGTGATAACCGGTGACGGTATCGACGCGGCACCCATGGGTTTGAGCGCGATTTTAAGCAACCCGCCGTTCCATGTGGGCGTGCATACCGACTACTTCGCCACCGAGAACTTGCTGCGAAAAGCAGCCAAACATCTGAAAAACGGCGGGGAACTGCGCCTGGTTGCCAACAGCTTCCTGAAGTACCAGCCGCTGATCGAAGAGCACCTTGGCGTGTGTGCGATCAAGGCCGAAGGACAGGGCTTCAGGATCTATCGCGCCAAGCGCGGCTGAAATCTTTTCTGCAAAAAGAGACTTGCTCATTCGGATTTGCCTAGGCAGAATCCGCTCCGTCCTAGGGGAGTAGTCTCCCACGAGCGCCACGCTCGTCCGGCATACGTCAACATACTTGGTCCTCAGACCATGGCGTATGCGACCTCGAGGTCCGCACAGACGGACCTCAGGGTTTGACAAGACCTATGACACGAACACCTTACCCGGGGCGGGGAGGCTGTACGTGTCATAGCCGTGTCGACCCGCCCCTTAGGAAAATCCCTGATGCTGGACTCTCTACTCGTTCCAACCGCAATCGTTGCCTTGGCCGAAATCGGTGACAAGACGCAACTGCTCGCCCTCATTCTCGCCGCGCGTTTCCGCAAGCCCTGGCCGATCATCGCCGGCATCGTCGCTGCCACCCTGGCCAACCATGCGGCTGCCGGCGCAGTGGGCGCATGGGTCGGCAGTTTCTTCTCGGATGCGATGCTGCACTGGATCCTGGCCGCGAGCTTCGCCGCCACTGCGCTGTGGACCCTGGTGCCGGACAAGATGGATGACGACGAAGCCAGCACCGCACGCAAGTTCGGGCCGTTCGTGACCACGCTGATCGCGTTCTTCCTCGCTGAGATTGGCGACAAGACCCAGATCGCCACGGTCATACTCGCAGCACAGTACCCGGAATTGTGGCTGGTAATCATTGGTACCACCCTGGGCATGTTGATTGCCAACGTGCCGGTGGTTCTGGCGGGTAACTTTGCCGCGGAAAAACTGCCATTGACCCTGATTCGCCGCCTGGCGGCTTCGGCGTTCTTCATCCTGGCGATCGTTGCGGTGTACAAGGCGATGCAGAGCAGTGGGTGGGTTTGACGCGCTAGGTCTTAGAACGAGTTAACGTTCATCGCGGGCTTGCCCGCGAAGGCGTCAGCGGCATCACCCCATGATTATCAAGACTTCGGCGCTTTCTCGTAGAGCGGCATCACCTTCGGAATCGCTGCTTCCAGCGAAGCAATCCGGCTGGTCGAAGCCGGGTGAGTGCTCATGAACTCCGGCGGCGAACCTTCCGAGACCTTGCTCATCTTGTTCCACAGGGTAATCGCTGCATTCGGGTTGTAGCCGGCACGGGCGGCCAGCTCCAGGCCGATCAGGTCCGCTTCGTTTTCATTGGAGCGACTGTTAGGCAAGGTCATGCCGTAGTTGGCCACGGTGTCCGCCAGCGCCAGGCTGTCCTGGCCCAGGCCGAACAGCGCACCGGCGCCCTGCTTGGCCATCTCGATACCATAGGCTTTGGACATTGCTTCACGCCCGTGCTCGCGCAGGGCGTGGGCGATTTCATGGCCCATGATCGCCGCGATTTCATCGTCGGTCAGCTTCAACGTGTCGATCAGCCCGGTGTAGAAAATGATCTTGCCGCCCGGCCCGCAGTTGGCGTTGAGTTCGTCGCTCTTGATCAGATTGACTTCCCACTTCCACTGCGCCGAATCAGGACGGAACACCGGCGCCTGGGCGATCAGCCGGCTGGCAATCGCCTGGACGCGCTTGGCATCATTGCTGGTTTTGTCCAGGACGCCCTGGGTGGTCGCTTCACCGACGGTCTTCTGGTAGGACTGGGCATACATCTGGTTGACCTCGTCGGTCGACAGCATGCTGAACATGTACTGCTTGCGCTCAACACCTACCGCGCCACCGCTGGTGGTGTTGACCGACTGACAACCGGCGAGCAGCAGACCTGCGCTCAGTGCACACAAAACCAATGTCTTGTTCATCGAAAAGCTCCTTGAAAACATGCCGGTATCCTAGGCGCGGAATGAAATCGGCGCCAGATACAACAGACATACAGACGCGCATTTGAGGAAAAGATCCGAACCCGAGCCGAAAATTGCCCATGGCAGCGCCTACCCCGGCGTCAAACACTCCGGGCCATTGAGCTTTGGATCGTTTATCAGGTTGGCCAGCACCCGCTCGCGCAAGGGCGCAGGCTCGCTCGCCAGCAGGGCCTGCAAGGCATGCAACGGCGTCTCTGGATCGAGCCACGCTTGCTGCCCGGCGGCATCCAGAATCAATGGCCGACGCTGGCTCGCGGCCGGCTGCGTGATCACCGCGGTACTCAACCACACCTGCTCCTGCACCGGATATGCCTCCCAGATTGCCGCGAAAAACAGCGACGCGCCCTCTCCCGGCGTCAGCCAGTACGGACGCTTGCGCGCGGTGCCGCGCCATTCGTAGAACCCGTTGGCCGGCAACAGGCAACGGCGCAGGCGCAGGGCTTCGCGGAACATGGGTTGTTCGGCCACGGTTTCAGCTCGGGCATGCGCGGGCGTGCGGGAAAGATCGGTCAGCCACGGCGGGGTCAGCCCCCAGCGCGCGCGCGCCAACTCGCGCTGGCCATCAGCGCCAGCGCGCAGCATCAGCACCGAATCGGTAGGGGATATGTTCCACTGGGCCTGCTGATCAGCGGGAAAACCAGGCAGGGCCGCAAAGGCGGGGTTCCAGCGAAACAGGGCATAACGTCCACACATGGGGCAGCACAACTCTTGATCAAACGAACGCCAGCCTAACAGACCAGCGTGCCGGGGAAACTCTCCGGTTCATCCCCGGGCAGCGGCAGCGCGGCATTGTAAGCGCTGATCAGCTCACGCGCGTAGGCCGCCTGGTCATTGTCAACCGACAGCCCGAGCAACCCGTAGATGGGCAATTCTCCCGTACCTCCGACCAGGTCCCGCCCCACCAGGTGGGCCTCGATCCCCTCGCTGGCCAGCATGCCTTGCAGCAACTCCCCTTCCATCAGGTTTTCCGGTTCGTAGATCCGCTGCATGTCACGCCCCTTTCACTCGTTTTCGCTATGGACTTCCAGCAACCATTCCTGACCATCGGTCTGCAGTACAAAGGTTATCGGGCGACAACACACCGGACAGTCCTCGATATACGTCTGATCGCCACCGGACAAGTCCAGTACAGCCTCGGCTTGCTCACCACAATATGGACATTCGTAGCGCTCGGTTTCCAGCATCGCGGTCTCCCAGGTGACTTGTGCGTATAATCGCCGGTCTATTTGCAGGGCTATTTTTGTCTGTCTATTTTTCAGACCGTGCCCCGTTGGTTTGATCAAAACCTTTACTTACCCTAGCCGTTTCCAACAAGAGAGCATGATGGGCGAATTCGATACCATCCGACCTTACGACGACAGCGAAGTCCCGGCGGTGCTGGCACGGCTGCTCAGCGACAAGGCGTTGCTAGATATCCTCACCCACTTCCGCTTCCCGCGCTTTGCCGGAGCCCTTGGCTGGGCGCTTAAACCTCTTATAGCTCATCGGTTGCGGCGTGAGTTCGCCGGCGTGAATTCAGTGGCAAGCCTGCAGGATAAAGTCGAAGTTTATGTCGACCACACCATTGAGCGTGCTACCGACGGCGTCACCTACAGCGGCGTCGAGCAATTCAAGTCCGGCAGCGCCTACCTGTTCATCGCCAACCACCGCGATATCGTGATGGACCCGGCCTTCGTCAACTATGCCGTATACCACGCGGGGCTGCCGACCCCACGTATCGCGATTGGCGACAACCTGCTGCAGAAACCCTTCGTCAGCGACCTGATGCGCCTGAACAAGAGCTTCATCGTGCATCGCTCGATCACCGGTCGCCGGGAAAAGATGGCGGCGTACCAGTTGCTCTCGGCGTACATCAATCATTCGATCCGCAACGACTGCGCCTCGATCTGGATCGCCCAGGCTGAAGGTCGGGCCAAGGATGGTGATGACCGGACCGAGTCGGCGATCCTCAAGATGTTTCATATGAGCCGCAAGGACGAGCCGTTCGGCGAGGTCATTCGGTCTCTGAACCTGACTCCGGTATCGATCAGCTACGAATACGATCCCTGCGACCAGGCCAAGGCCCGCGAACTGTACATACGCGCCACCACTGGCACCTACACCAAGGTGCCGGGCGAGGATGATGTCAGCATTGCCAAGGGAATCACCGGCTACAAGGGCCGAGTGCATGTGAACTTTGCGGCGCCCATCACCCAGGTCTTCGACGACACCAAGCAATTGGCGATCGAGATGGACAAGCAGATTCTCGGGGGGTATCGGCTGTTTCCGGTGCATTACCTGGCCTACGCCCAATGGCAGGACGCGGATCCGCAACTGCAGGTGCCAGACGCGGCCAAGGTATTTGCGGCGGATGAGTTGGCCAAGGCTCAGGAGGAGTGGCAGCGGCGCCTGGACGAATGCCCTGCGGACCATCGTCCATACCTCATCCAGCAGTATGCGACGCCGGTGCGTAATCAGTATCGGGTCAAGGCCGGATTGCCCCTATAGGCCGGAGCTGCCGCAGGCTGCGATCTTCTTTTAGAGGTTCAAAACTGCGTGCTGACCCACGACACGACCAGCGCCAGCGCCAGGCACGCAAAACCAAAGCGATAGAAAAACCGGTTCATGCGCAAGGTCGCCCAATCCAGGGTCGGCTCCACGCTTGGCCGGCTCTGGCGCTGGGCCTCGATACTGGCCAGTGCGCGCTGCTCGCGGCGACGGGTGGCATGCAGCAGCCAGCTGCCCGGGAAGGCGAGCAGCAGGGCCAGCAGGTTGATCAACTTGGCGGGATGGGCGATAAACAGCGTCATCAAATGCAGCGACATCACGAACCTCTGGCGAATCGGATATGGCAAGTCGCCAGATCGACGACTGCGGCGCGGATTCTACCGAAAGGCCGCCCACCTGCCCCACCTTTCCGACAAATAACGAAAAACTGAGCAAATGCTGTTCTGTGTCACGGCGACGTCATCTGACTGGGTCAGTCTGGCGCCCCTCGAAACCGACACGGAAAACGTCATGCTGCACGCCGAAAACCAGGATCGCCTCTACCTGATCGCCGCAAGCGAAGAACAGCAGAACCTTGTGGGAAGCCTGTCCTTCAATGTCCAGGACCGCCACTGGCTGGTGTATTGCGCATTGGGCGGGCATCAGCATGAGGACTTGCCGGAGACGGATTTGCTCACGGGGATCAGCGTGCTGGATTTCTATTCCCAGGCGGCCTGACATAAAAATGCCCGGGCCATTTCTGGTCCCGGGCATACTTTTTTCATCTCGCGAACGCTTATTGGCCCAGCACCTGACCCACTGTCGGGTCCTTGAACAGGCGCGTCAACGCATCACTCAACACATCGCTGACCAGCTTGGTGTTGGTTTCCTGATTAGGTGCCATGCCGAAACGCTGGTCCAGGGAGGCGCCGTAGCGACCGCTGTAACGACGATTGGCATTCTGCACATCGGAGCGGAACGTGGCGCCGATGGTAGCCTCGGTCACGTACATGCCTTCCTTGGGCGACTGATACTTGAGCTCGGCCAGGGTCACAGTCAATTGCGGCGCGTTATTGGCGCTGGAAACCGGGGTGAAGCCCAGCAAACGCACGGCTGCTTCAGCCTGGGCCTGCAGCTTCGGCAGGATCTGCGCACTTTGCACGGTGATCGCGCTGGTCTCCGGGTACATGCCACCGCGGGTACCCAGGGTTGGCGAAGGACGGCCATCCACCACCCGCACCACCACCTGCTGGCCATGGCCAACGGGCGCGAGCTGCGTGGTCAGCTTCGGCTCCGGGCTCAGTTGTTGCGGGCTGTGGGCGCAGCCGACGAGGGTCAAACTGGTCACAGCGATCAAACCGAACAACAAGCGTTGCAACATGCTCTTCTCTCCAGAATCAGGCACAAACAAGGTCGCAGTATAGCTGTGCGCCACGACAGGGAACCAGCGCCACAAATAAGGAAAAGCCTGAAGTGCATTTAGGAATCATTGTCTGTCACACACCTGTCATCGCTCATACACCGTCCCGTCACCGCTCAATGCCAACCTTCAGGCAACCCCAGGAGGAATCTTGCCATGCGCTTTCTCATTTCGCTGTTCGCCCCCCGCCCCCTGCACCGCTGTTTTGCTCTGCTCGACCGCCAGGGTCGCTGCCAGGCGTTCAAGCAGTGCAGCCTCCAGCCAATGGGGGACGGCTGGGTCGAAATCGACGAGATCCGCCTCAACTGGTTGCACCAGCCACTGCCTCAAAGTGCCCGGGTGATCCAGCGCCAGCCACGTGCGCGGGCGCCGCGTATGTTGACCACCTGACCGGACGCCGAACAAAAGTCATAAAACACGACCATTTCCCTGCGTTTCTTCGCTACAATCTCCCCCCGATTATAAGGACGTCTCCTGATCGGGCCCCGCAACATTGTCAATGCGCCTGTATTGACCCTCGACATCGCCCACAGAGAGCCGCCCACACAGATCGAGTGAAGCTGGCGTGCTTGCTGTTTCCTGAGCAAAACCCCTACTTTTCGCGAATCTGCAGAGCTGTCGTTACGCTCGGTCACTGAGCTGTTTGCCCGTTTTGCCTGTCATGCACTCCATGAAGGCGATCCATCCGGGCACGGTGCCAGGCTGGGACAGCCCTTTTTGAGGTTCACGTCTTCAAAAGAGCGTGAAAAAAACGGGTTTTCACAACTTCACAAGAGTGTGGCGAGCAAATGAATAGTTTTGCGTCTGAACATGCACCATTAGCGTCTGAAACAGCCCAACGACACAGGACCGAGTACTCCTCGAACACCGGAGCCTGAAGCCTGTCCGCTACGGATTTGGTTGCACAAACGGATGTATCGACCATAAGTCGAATTGCCTCCCGCGCGCTGAAATGAGTTCATGTAGCTCATAGGCCCGGCCGGTAGCGTCCGTCGAAGTTGCGATAAATTGCGAAGATTCGGACATGGAGATCCTGGCCATGAGTACCTGGGGCATCACTGACACGCCCCGGAACACCTGGCAGCCATGCCGACAATTTGGTGCTGCAGATTTTGGAGACGCGTTAAATGGCGCATAACGAAGCAGTCGACGTAGTACTGGTAGGGGCCGGCATCATGAGTGCCACCCTGGCCGTACTGCTCAAAGAGCTCGACCCTGCGATCAAGCTGGAAGTCGTCGAGCTGATGGATTCCGGTGCCGCGGAGAGTTCCAACCCGTGGAACAACGCCGGTACCGGTCATGCCGGGCTGTGTGAGCTTAATTACACGCCGCAGGCCGCCGACGGCACCGTCGACATCAAGAAAGCCGTGCACATCAATACCCAGTTCGAGGTGTCGAAGCAGTTCTGGTCCTACCTGACCCGCAAAGGCACGTTCGGCTCGTGCAAATCGTTCATCAGCCCGGTCCCTCACCTGAGCTTCGTGCAGGGTGACAGCGGCGTGTCTTTCCTCAAGGAACGTTTCAATATCCTGAGTAAGCACCACGCGTTCTCGGACATGGAATACACCGAAGACAAGGCCACCATGGCCGAGTGGATGCCGCTGATGATGCCCGGCCGTCCAGCCGGCGAAGTGCTTGCCGCCACTCGCGTGATGAATGGTACCGACGTCAACTTCGGCGCCCTGACCAATCAATTGCTCAAGCACCTGACCAGCGCCCCCGATGCCCAGGTCAAGTACTGCAAGCGCGTTACCGGTCTCAAGCGTAATAACGGCGGCTGGACCGTCAGCATCAAGGACGTCAACAGCGGCAGCACCCGTGAAGTCGACGCCAAATTCGTCTTCCTCGGCGCGGGCGGCGCGGCCCTGCCGTTGCTGCAGGCGTCCGGTATCGAGGAAAGCAAAGGCTTCGGCGGCTTCCCGATCAGCGGCCAGTGGCTGCGTTGCGACAACCCGGAAGTGGTCAAGCACCACCAGGCCAAGGTCTACAGCCAGGCTGCCGTGGGTTCGCCGCCAATGTCCGTGCCGCACCTGGACACTCGCGTGGTCGACGGCAAGAAGTCGCTGCTGTTCGGACCTTACGCCGGTTTCACCACCAAGTTCCTCAAGCACGGCTCCTTCATGGACCTGCCGCTGTCGGTTCGCGCCGGCAACATCGGCCCGATGCTGGCCGTGGCGAAGAACAACATGGACCTGACCAAATACCTGGTCAGCGAAGTGATGCAATCGATGGAACAGCGCCTGGAATCCCTGCGCCGCTTCTACCCTGAAGCGAAAGCCGAAGACTGGCGCCTGGAAGTGGCCGGCCAACGGGTGCAGATCATCAAGAAGGACCCGAAAAAAGGCGGCGTCCTGCAGTTCGGTACCGAGCTGGTTGCGGCCAGGGACGGTTCCCTGGCAGCACTGCTGGGTGCTTCGCCGGGCGCATCGGTGACTGTTTCGATCATGCTCGAGCTGATCGAGAAGTGCTTCCCGAACAAGGCGTCGGGTGAATGGGCGGCCAAGCTGGCGGAAATTTTCCCGGCTCGGGAAAAGGTTCTGGAAACCGACGCGGCGCTGTATCGCAAGATCAATGCGCACAACAACGTTGCGCTGGAACTGGTTGAAGCCAGTAACGAGACCGAAAGCTACGCTTGATTCGGCCTCACAAAAAAACGCCCCATTGGGGCGTTTTTTGTTGGTAAAAGATCTTAACCGCGAGCTTTTTTGATCAGCTCGATGTATTCGGCCGCGTTGCGCTGATCCTTGATCACCGCAACGAAGTCATTGCCCTGCTCATCCTTGCCATCGAGGTCATGCCCGGCCTCGACGAAAAACGTCAGGAATCGCTCGAAATCATCGATGCGCAAGCCGCGGTAGGCCTTGATCAGTTTGTGCAGCGACGGCGAAGTGGCGTCGACCGGCTCGAAATCGAGGAACAACTTGATCTGCTCATCGCCGATCTCGTCACCAATCACTTGCTTCTTATCTTTACGCATTGCCGACTCCAGCTCGCAGACATTTCACGGGGCGGGCAGTTTACCCCTCACTTGGCGCCGTACTCAACGCGGACGAACGCTGCCCGTGTGCAGGTCGGCCCAAACGTGGCCGTTGGCGTAGCTGAGGAACTGGCAATACACGGTGTCGTTGCGCAACAAGTCGATCACCACCCGGTATTGCGCCATCGGGTAGAAAAGCGTCAGGGTCTTGCTTGAGCTGTCGTAGGTCGGCTTCTTCAGGCTTTTGCTTTCGCCGTCGAAATTGACCAGCACCTGATTGATGGTCGCACCTTTGTTCAGGGACTTGCCCTTGAGGCGGATCATCAGCGGCGAGGTGACGGGAATGGGCTGCTGGTTCGACTGGCGCTGGCTGCCCACCACCACCGAGTACTCGGTGACCTGGAGCAATTGCTGTTGCTCAGGTTCGGCGTCACGCACGTTCAGGTCATCGGGGGGCAGGAACTGCGAGTGCATCGGCGCAGGCGCTGCGGCCAGGGGCAGGCTTGCGGTCAGTAACAGGACGGCGCAGCTGCGAATCAAAAGGCTCATGACGGGCTCCGAAGAAGAGGCCAGCACTTTAGCATGCGCCAACATCATTGATTGTGGGAGCGAGCCTGCTCGCGATAGCGTCAGGCCAGGCCAGGCGACATCTTCGCGGCTGACACACCGCTATCGCGAGCAGGCTCGCTCCCACAGGGATCGAAGATCAATCGAACTGCGCGCGCATCCAGGCGTGGTATTCGGCCACACCGGGCTCGCCTTCGCGGGGAGCCCAATCCGGGAGTTCGCCTTCACCTACCGGGCGATACGGGCCGGCCTTGCACTCGAACATCAGGCTGTCGGCTTCCAGCACCACCAGGCCATGAAACACGCCCGTGGGCAGGTCAACGCCAATGCTGTCGCCACCCGCCTGGAGGATACGCTTGCTCACCACCGCTCCGGACTCATCAAAGATCAACAGCCCGAGACGCCCCTTGAGTACCAGCAGGGTTTCCGCCTTGTTGTCACCCAAATGCCGGTGAGGCGGAATGTATGTGCTCGGCTGCAGACCTACCGCCATGCGGTGGCAGGCATCTTCCATCTGATGAAAGTTATGATGCTGGCGCCCGCGCGGGTTCGCCGCCGCTTTCTCGGCCAGTTCAGCGAACAGCGTGTTATCAAGAAAGCTCGGCGTGGTCATTGCTTACATCCCCTTGACGGCAAAAATCCCATTGGCGTTGCGCCAGTAACCCTTGTAGTCCATGCCGTAACCGAAGATGTAGCGGTCGATGCACGGCAGGCCGACGAAATCGGCCTTGAGGTCCGGGCGGGCCTTGCGGTCGTGGTCCTTGTCGATCAGCACGGCGGTGTGCACCTTGCGCGCACCGGCGTGCTTGCAGAAGTCGATGATCGCTCCCAGGGTATGACCTTCATCGAGGATGTCGTCGATGATCAGCACGTCACGGTCGATGAACGACACTTCCGGCTTGGCTTTCCAGAACAGATCGCCGCCGCTGGTTTCGTTGCGATAACGGGTGGCGTGCAGGTAGGACGCTTCCAGCGGGAACTGCAAGTGAGTGAGCAGCTTGCCGGCGAAAATCAGGCCGCCGTTCATCACGCAAAACACCACAGGATTGCTTTCAGCCAGTTGCTCGTTGATGTGCGCACCGACGCGGGCGATGGCCGCCTCGACTTCAGCTTCGGTGTACAGGCAGTCAGCCTCTCGCATGATTTGACGGATATGCTCGAGATCAGCGGACATGGCGCTCTCCAAGGGTGGCGGATTCGGGAAAAGCGGGCAAAGGTACGCATCAAGCCAGGCCAGATCAAGCGTTTGTGGACTAACGTACTCTATGTCTATAGGACAACACCCTCGGATAGATTAATCTAAGCCGGTTTTTTTGCCCGCCGCCGGAGCTTTTCCCATGCCCATCCTCGAGATCCGCCATCCGCTGATCCGTCATAAACTCGGCCTGATGCGCCGTGCAGACATCAGCACCAAGAACTTTCGCGAGCTCGCTCAGGAAGTCGGTGCCCTGTTGACCTATGAAGCCACCAAAGACCTGCCCCTGGAAGCCTACGACATTGAAGGCTGGTGCGGCACCGTGTCGGTCGAGAAAATCGCCGGCAAGAAAATCACCGTGGTACCGATCCTGCGCGCCGGCATCGGTATGCTCGAAGGCGTACTCAGCCTGATCCCGGGCGCCAAGGTCAGCGCCGTGGGCGTGGCCCGCAACGAACAGACGTTGCAGGCTCACACCTACCTGGAAAAACTGGTTCCGGAGATCAACGAGCGTCTGGCGATGATCATCGACCCGATGCTGGCCACCGGCAGTTCCATGGTTGCGACCATCGACCTGCTGAAGAAAGCCGGTTGCCGCGACATTCGCGCCATGGTGCTGGTTGCGGCGCCCGAAGGCATTGCCGCTGTGGAAAAGGCTCACCCGGACGTGACCATCTACACCGCTTCGATCGACGAAAGACTGAACGAACACGGCTACATCATCCCGGGCCTGGGCGATGCCGGTGACAAGATCTTTGGCACCAAGCAGAAGGACGCTTGAGCATGCAGGATGAGTTCAACGATCCGCTCTGGCGCACGGTGCTGTCCGGCGCGCAGATGCTGTTCGTGGCCTTTGGCGCCCTGGTTCTGATGCCTTTGATTACGGGTCTGGACCCTAACGTGGCGCTGTTCACCGCAGGGTTGGGGACGATCCTGTTCCAGATCGTCACCGGTCGTCAGGTCCCGGTATTCCTGGCGTCGAGCTTTGCCTTCATCACTCCGATCATTCTCGCCAAAGGCCAGTTCGGCCTGGCGGCAACCATGGGCGGCGTGATGGCAGCAGGTTTTGTCTACACCTTCCTCGGCCTCGCCGTGAAGATCAAGGGCACCGGCTTCATTGACCGCCTGCTCCCACCGGTGGTGATTGGCCCGGTGATCATCTCCATCGGCCTGGCCATGGCGCCGATTGCCGCCAACATGGCGATGGGCAAGGCGGGCGACGGTGCCGAGCTGATTCCTTACCAGACGGCAATGCTGATCTCGATGCCCGCCCTGCTCACCACCCTGATCGTGGCGGTATTCGGCAAAGGCATTTTCCGCCTGGTGCCGATCATCTCGGGTGTGCTGGTGGGGTTCGCCATGGCGTTCTATTTCGGCGTGGTCGACACCGCGAAGATTGCTGCCGCGCCCTGGTTCGCGATCCCGCACTTCACCGCACCGGAGTTCAACTGGCAGGCGATCCTGTTCATCGTCCCGGTGGCCCTGGCGCCAGCGATCGAACACATCGGCGGTGTCATTGCAGTCGGCAGCGTGACTGGTCGTGACTACCTGAAGAAGCCGGGCCTGCATCGCACCCTGCTGGGTGACGGCATTGCAACCACGGCAGCCGGCCTGTTCGGCGGCCCGCCCAACACCACTTATGCCGAAGTGACCGGCGCGGTGATGCTGACCAAGAACTACAACCCGAAGATCATGACCTGGGCGGCGGTCTTCGCCATCAGCCTGGCGTTCGTCGGCAAATTCGGCGCGCTGCTGCAAAGCATTCCGGTACCGGTGATGGGCGGGATTCTCTGCCTGTTGTTCGGCTCGATCGCGGCAGTAGGGATGAACACGTTGATTCGCCACAAGATCGATCTGGGCGAAGCGCGCAACCTGGTGATTGTGTCGGTGACACTGGTATTCGGGATTGGCGGGGTGCTGGTCGGCACTGGCACAGGGCCGGACGATTTCGGCCTCAAAGGCATTGCGCTGTGCGCGGTGGTGGCCATTGCCCTTAACTTGCTGCTGCCAGGGAATGACAGCTGGAAGCACAAAAAGGCGGATGAGCCTCTGCTGTAAGCCAGGTTTGAAATCGCCATCGCGGGCAAGCCTTGCCCCTACAGATCCTCAGTCGAACCACATGGATGCGCACTGACATGAAATCTGTGGGAGCTAGGCTTGCCCGCGATGCTTTTACAGCGCCAAAGGCGCTCGCTCGCACAACGTGCTCAACGCCTTAGCCCACTGCGGGTCATCGTTCAGGCACGGCACCAGCACCAACTCCTCTCCCCCCGCTTCACGGAACTGCTCCAGCCCGCGGTCGCCGATCTCTTCCAGGGTCTCGATGCAATCGGCGACAAACGCCGGACACATCACCAGCACCTTCTTAACCCCCATTCCGGCCAACTCATCAAGGCGGGCTTCGGTGTACGGTTCGATCCACTTCGCCCGACCCAGGCGCGACTGGAATGACACCGACCACTTGCCGTCCGGCAGCCCCATCCGTTTGGCGAACTCCGACGCGCTGCGCAGGCATTGGGCCCGATAACAGGTGGCCAACACTTCTGGCGAAGCGTTTCTGCAGCAGTCTTCATTCTTGAAACAGTGCTGCCCCGTGGGATCCAGCTTGGTCAGGTGGCGCTCGGGCAAGCCGTGAAAACTCAACAACAGGTGATCGTAATCCTGCTCCAGGTATGGCTTGGCACTGGCAACCAGCGCGTCGAGGTACTCCGGCTGATCGTAAAAAGGCTGCAGCACCGAGAACTGCACATCCAGCTGGTGCTCGCGCACGACCCGCCGCGCCTCTTCAATCACCGTGGTCACGGTGCTATCGGCAAACTGCGGATACAGCGGTGCGAGGGTAATTCGCTTGTGGCCCTGGGCAACCAGCTGCAACAGTTTGGACTCGATCGACGGCTCGCCGTAACGCATGGCCAGCTCAACCGGCCCCTGGGTCCAGTGCGCAGTCATGGCCTGCTGCAGACGACGGCTGAGCACCACCAGCGGCGAGCCGTCCTCCCACCAGATCGAAGCGTAGGCGTGCGCCGACTGTTCCGGGCGCTTGATCAGGATCAGCGAGACCAGCAGGCGTCGCACCGGCCAAGGCAAGTCGATTACATACGGGTCCATCAGAAATTGATTGAGGTAACTGCGCACATCCGCCACCGAAGTGGAGGCCGGGGAGCCAAGGTTGACCAGAAGCAATGCGTGATCGGTCATGCAACGTCCTATTTCAAAGGCGGCTGGACAAGTCGTCCAAAGCCGCACGCAAATCGGTGAACTGGAAGGTGAAACCCGCTTCCAGCAAGCGGACCGGCATGGCCTTCTGGCCACCCAGCAACAACAGGGACATTTCCCCCAGGCACACTTTCAACGCCAGGCTCGGCATTGGCATGAACGCTGGACGATGCAGCACCGCACCCAGGGTCTTGGCAAATTCGCTGTTGCGCACCGGTTTCGGCGCGCAGGCATTATAAGGACCGCTGGTGGTGTTCTGGTGCAGAAGAAAATCAATCAGGCCGACCTGATCCTTGATATGGATCCAAGGCATCCACTGCCGACCATTACCCAGAGGCCCGCCCATCGCGAGTTTGAAAGGCAGTAACAGGCGCGACAAAAAGCCGCCATCGGCCGACAACACCAACCCGGTGCGGATCAGGATGACGCGCAGGCCCAAGGCCTCGGCACGCTGGGCAGTTTCTTCCCAGGCGATGCACAGCTGACTGGCAAAATCGTCAATCACCGGTGCCGACTCCTCGGTCAACTCGCGCTCGCCTCCGTCGCCATACCAGCCGACCGCAGAACCGGAGATCAGCAGCGCCGGTTTCTGTTCACGGGTTTCCAGCCAGGCCAGCAAGGATTCGGTCAGGGTGATGCGGCTGCTCCACAACAGTGCCTTGCGTCTGGATGTCCAGGGTCGATCAGCAATGGGCGCGCCTGCCAGATTGATGATGGCATCCAAAGGTGCCTGCCCGAGGTCTTCCAGCCGGGCAATTCCACGGACCTGGGCGCCGCATATTTTCGCGACCTTTTCCGGTTGGCGGCTCCAGACGGTCAGCGTGTGTCCCTGGCTCAACCAGTGTTGGCAGAGTTGGCGCCCTATCAAACCAGTACCGCCGGTCAGCAATATGTGCATGACTTCTTCCTCGCGTGGCCTTTTATCCTGCTCACTAGTCTATTTTTATAAGCAGGGATCTTTGGTATCGGGCAGTGTCTGTTTAAACAATAGGCCAACCTGTCAGAACTAGAACGCTAAAAGTTATACCAAAAAACAATATTGTACAGGTTTAAACCACGGCGTAGTCTGTACAGAAAGGTAAACGAGGCCCCTATGACTGTACCTATCGCAATCATCGGCACCGGCATCGCCGGGCTCTCCGCCGCCCAAGCCCTGACAGAGCTCGGGCATGTTGTTCAACTTTTCGATAAAAGCCGCGGCAGTGGCGGTCGCATGTCGAGCAAGCGCAGTGATGCGGGGGCTCTGGACATGGGCGCGCAGTATTTCACTGCCCGTGACCGCCGCTTCTCCACGGAAGTGCAGCGCTGGCAAGCCCAGGGTTGGGTCGCCGAGTGGACGCCACAGCTGTACACCTTCCACGGTGGCCAACTGAACCTTTCGCCGGATGAACAGACCCGTTGGGTTGGCACACCGCGCATGAGCGCCATCACTCGCGGCCTGCTGGGCGACCTGGAAGTGCAGTTCGGTTGCCGGATTACCGAGGTCTACCGCGGTGAACAGCACTGGCACCTGCAGGACGCCGAAGGCTTTACCCATGGCCCATTCAGCCACGTGGTCATTGCCACCCCCGCCCCGCAGGCGACTGCCTTGCTCGCCTCGGCGCCTAAGCTCGCCGGTGCCGCCGCCGGGGTAAAAATGGACCCGACCTGGGCCATCGCACTGGCGTTCGACCAGCCGCTGGACACACCTATGGAAGGTTGTTTCGTGCAGGACAGCCCGCTCGACTGGCTGGCGCGCAACCGCAGCAAACCCGGGCGTGACACCGCGCTCGACACTTGGGTGCTGCACGCGACCAGTGCCTGGAGCCGGCAACACATCGACCTGCCCAAGGAAGCCGTGATCGAACAATTGCACGGCGCATTCGCCGAATTGCTGCACAGCGCCATGCCGGCGCCCACCTTCAGCCTGGCCCACCGCTGGCTCTACGCCCGTCCAGCCAGCAGCCATGAATGGGGCACCCTGGCTGACGCCGATCTGGGACTCTATGCCTGTGGCGACTGGTGCCTGTCGGGCCGCGTCGAAGGCGCCTGGCTCAGCGGCCAGGAAGCTGCCCGTCGTCTGCACGAGCACTTGCAATGAATCGCATCAACCCAAGTAAACTGCTGCTGTCGAAATGGACAGCAGCCCAACCGCAACACCGCGAAAAACACTTTATGGTGACCGAGCTGTTCCGTGATGAGGAAGGTGTGGTGCTGGAAATTGAGTTGCAGGCGGTATTAACCAAACGCAATCAACGCATGGATTGGCAAGCCCTGAAAAACAGCGACGCCTGGAAGTTGGGCTGGAATTAACCACCGGCAGGCGCGAGCTTGCTCGCGAAGAAATCCCAGACGTCGCGTTCATCCAGATTCCCCACGTCCTCGTTCACCACCCTCGTCATCAAGCTCGCTCCTGCAGAGTCCTGGCAGTCTAAACGCCGCCCGTGGCAACCCCCGCCGGCAGGGCATGCACAAGCTCCTCACAAAACCTGTACAAATGATTTGACTTGTACAGCTTCGAATCTATGATGAAGTCATGTTGTACATATCTTCGGGTTTGTACAGGTCTGGATTCGAGGTGCCCTGATGTCCAACTCCGCCGTGAAACCGAAAATTGCCATCAGCGCCTGCCTGATGGGCGCCGAAGTTCGCTTCAACGGCGGACACAAGGAATCGCGGCTGTGCAGTCGCACTCTCACCGATTACTTCGAGTTTGTACCGGTCTGCCCTGAAGTGGCGATAGGCCTGGGTATCCCGCGCCAACCGATTCGCCTGATTGGCGACCCTGAACATCCTCAAGCGGTCGGCACGGTCAACCCGGACCTCAATGTCACTGAGCCGCTGGCCGCCTATGGCGAACAAATGGCCGCTGAACTGGGCGATATCTGTGGCTACATCTTCATGCAGAAGTCGCCTTCCTGCGGCCTTGACCGGGTCAAGGTCTACCATGCCAACGGTGCACCGGTAGACGGCGGCGGACGCGGCATCTATGCCCAGGCCTTTTGCGAGCGTCATCCGGACTTGCCGGTGGAAGAAGACGGCCGGCTCAACGATCCGGTACTGCGGGAAAACTTCCTGACTCGGGTGTTCGCCTATAGCGCCTGGCAACAATTACTGCGCGAAGGGCTGAGCCGTCGCGGCCTCACCGAATTCCACTCACGCTACAAATACCAGCTGATGGCTCATAACCCGGTGCAGTACAAAACCCTGGGCAACCTGCTGGGCACCATGGGTCAGACAGAGCCCGACACCATCGGCCCGCGCTATTTCAGCGAGCTGATGGCAGCCTTGAAAAAATGCGCCACGCGGCGCACCCACAGCAATGTCTTGCAGCACATCAGCGGTTATCTCAAACAGGCGATAAGTGCCGAAGACAAACAGGAAATGCAGCACGTTATTGGCCAATACCGCCACGGCATCGTGCCATTGGTGGTGCCCATGACCCTGCTCAAGCACCACTTCCGCCAACACCCGGACCCTTACATCGCGCAACAGGTTTACCTGCAACCGCACCCGGAAAACCTCAGCCTGCGAAATGCGATTTAATGACTAACCCACTCGACACCAGCGCCAGCGAAGACCTCGGCGACGATTTCAAGAAAGCCCTGGACGAAGGCTGGCTGCCGATCCGTGAAGTGGCTCGGCAAACCGGCGTGAATGCCGTGACCTTGCGAGCCTGGGAACGGCGTTACGGTTTGATCGTGCCGCAGCGCACGCCCAAGGGGCATCGGCTGTTCTCGGCTGAACATGTGCAACGTATCCTGACCATCCTCACCTGGCTCAATCGTGGCGTGGCTGTCAGCCAGGTCAAGCAATTGCTCGACACTCCACAAGTCACCAGCGAACCGATCGAAAACGATTGGCATGTGCTGCGCCAGACCTTGCTGCTGGCAGTCACCGGACTGAATGAACGTGCCCTCGACGACGCCGTCAATCAGGCGATGGCGCTGTACCCACCGCGAACCTTGTGCGAGCAGCTGTTGCTGCCGCTGCTCAAGGAGCTGGAACAACGCTGGCAGGGCCAATTTGGCGCGCAGATGGAGCGAGGTTTCCTTTACTCCTGGTTACGCAGCAAGTTCGGCGCGCGCATTTACCACAACAACCGGCAATTACGCAGCGCACCTGTGCTGCTGGTCAATCAGTCAGACCTGCCACTGGAACCGCACCTGTGGCTGACCGCCTGGCTCATCAGCAGCGCCGACTGCCCCGTCGAAGTGTTCGACTGGCCGCTACCGAACGGGGAGCTGGCCCTGGCGGTTGAACACCTGCAAGCCCGTGGCGTGCTGCTGTATTCCAGTAAAGCGATGAACCTGGGTCAGCTACCGAAACTTTTGAATGGCATCGGTTGCCCAAAATTGATTGCCGGACCGACCGTCTGCATTCACCACGTCGAGTTGTCCGCAAAAACCTCCGGTATTCCCGAGCTGTTCCTGGCCGAAGATCCCCTGTCGGCGCACCAGGAACTGGTCCTGCGGGGGGTCATCTGATGAGCTCAACGGACACCCGCATGCAATTGATCTGGCTGCGCAGCGACCTGCGCCTGCACGACAACACCGCGCTCTCGACCGCTGCTGCCCGTGGCCCGTGCGTGGCCGTCTACCTGCTGAGCCCGCAGCAATGGCTGGAGCACGACGATGCCGCGTGCAAGGTGGATTTCTGGCTGCGCAACCTGGCCGTGCTCAGCCACTCGCTGGGCGAACTGAACATACCCCTGCTGATCCGTACCGCCACCCACTGGCATCAAGCGCCACAAGTGCTGCTCGAGCTGTGCCAGCAACTGCAGATCGAAGCGGTACACGTCAACGAGGAGTACGGCGTCAACGAAACCGCTCGAGACGCTGCGGTGGCCGAGGCGCTCGAGGCCAAAAACATCGGTTGGCATAGCTATCTCGACCAACTGTTCTTCAAGCCAGGCAGCGTGCTGACCAAGACCGGTACTTACTTCCAGGTCTTCAGCCAGTTCCGCAAGGTCTGCTACGAACGCCTGCACCGCTCATTGCCGGGCCAAGTACCGGCACCCGCGCCACAAACCGCGCTGGACATCGAGAGCGACAAAGTCCCGGCCCAGGTAGAAGGCTTCGAAGCGCCTGGCGAACACTTGCGTTCGTTTTGGCCGGCGGGTGAAGCCGAAGCCCGGCGCCGCCTGGACGCCTTCGTCGATGCCCAGATCGACTACTACAAAAGCGAGCGGGACTTCCCTGCCAAACCCGGTACCAGCCAGCTGTCGGCCTACCTGGCAGCCGGCGTGATCTCCCCGCGCCAATGCCTGCACGCGGCCCTGCAAAGCAATCAAGGCGAATTCGAGAGCGGCAAGGTCGGGGCAGTCACCTGGATCAATGAACTGCTGTGGCGCGAGTTCTACAAACATATTCTGGTCGGCTACCCGCGGGTCTCTCGCCACCGGGCGTTCCGCCCGGAAACCGAGGCCCTGGCCTGGCGCGACGCGCCTGAAGAGCTACTCGCCTGGCAGGAGGCACGCACCGGTTTGCCGATCATAGATGCCGCCATGCGCCAGTTGCTTGAAACCGGCTGGATGCACAACCGGCTGCGCATGGTAGTGGCCATGTTTCTGACCAAGAACTTGCTGATCGACTGGCGTGAAGGCGAGCGCTTCTTCATGCGCCATCTGATCGACGGTGACCTGGCGGCGAATAACGGTGGCTGGCAGTGGAGTTCCTCCACCGGCACCGACTCCGCCCCCTATTTCCGCATCTTCAATCCGCTGAGTCAGTCGGAAAAATTCGACACTGAAGGCCTGTTCATCAAGCAGTGGGTACCGGAACTGAATGGGTTGAATAAAAAGGAAGTGCACAACCCGGCCGATCTTGGTGGGCTGTTCGGCGTTGCCGACTATCCATCGCCGATCGTCAATTTGAGCACCTCGCGCCAACGGGCGCTGGCTGCATTCAAGAACCTGCCGTCGAGGCAGGACGCAGGAGGCGGCCATGCATGATGTAGCAGTGAGCCTTGCCACACAGTTTGCACTGGGCCCGGTGATCGCCGGGCTGCAAAGGAGAATGGGATGAGCCTTACACCTGCACGCCGTTATTGGTTGACCGGCGCCAGCAGCGGCATTGGCGCCGCATTGGCCGAAGAGATCCTCAAGACTGGCGCGCACCTGGCCGTCAGCTCGCGCTCGACGGCGCCGTTGAAAGCGCTGGCGCAACGGTATCCCGGTCAAGTCCTGGTCGTGGCGGGCGACCTGACCAACAGCCAGACGGTCCGCGAGATCGGCGAGCAGATCACCGAGCAATGGGGGTCGCTGGACACCGTCATCCTCAATGCCGGCACTTGCGAGTATGTCGACGCCCAGCAGTTCGATGCCTCGATCATCGAATACGTGGTGCGCACCAACCTGCTCGCCAGTGCCTACTGCGTTGAAGCCGCGCTGCCTCTGTTGCGCGCGGGCACCGCGCCGCACCTGGTGGGAGTGGCCAGTTCGGTCACCTACCTGCCGCTGCCACGGGCCGAGGCCTACGGCGCATCGAAGGCGGGTTTGCGCTACATGTTCGAATCCCTGCGCATCGACCTGGCGTGCGAAGGCATCGAAGTCACCGTGGTCAGCCCGGGCTTTGTCGATACACCGCTGACCGCCAAAAACGATTTTCCGATGCCCCTCAGCTGGCCTGTGGATAAAGCCGCCCGGCATATTTTCGCCAAGCTGAATAACCGACCACTGGAAATCGCCTTCCCGGCGCTGTTCATGGCGGCCCTGTGGCCACTGTCGAAGATGCCCAACTGCGTCAAGCTGGCGATCGGCAAACGCATGGTGCGCAGCAATCCACCGATACAGGACATCCCGTGAAAATAGCCATCATTGGCAGCGGCATTTCGGGGCTGACCAGCGCCCACCTGCTCAACCGCAGCCACGAGATCACCCTGTTCGAAGCCAGCGACTGGATCGGCGGACATACCCACACGGTGGATGTCACCGTGGATGGGCGCAATTACGCCGTGGACACGGGTTTCATCGTGTTCAACGACTGGACTTATCCCAATTTCATTCGCTTGCTCGGTTTGCTCGGTGTGCGCTTCAAACCCACCACCATGAGCTTTTCCGTAACGGACCCGGACAGCGGCCTGGAATACAACGGCAACAACTTCAACAGCCTGTTCGCCCAGCGCAGAAACCTGCTGTCCCCCGGGTTCTGGGGCATGTTGCGCGACATTGTGCGCTTCAACAAAGAGGCGCTGCGCGACCTGGAAGAACAACGGATCAGCGCTGACACCACCCTGGATCAATACCTCAAGGCCGGCAAATACGGCGAACGATTCATCCTGCATTACATCGTGCCCATGGGCTCGGCAATCTGGTCGATGTCCATGGCTGACATGCTGGCTTTCCCACTGCAGGCGTTCGTGCGGTTTTTCAAGAACCACGGCCTGCTGTCCGTGACTCACCGCCCGCAGTGGCAGGTGATCGAGGGCGGCTCGAGTGCCTACGTGGCACCTTTGATCGCGCCGATGGCTGACCGGATCCGCGTCAACTGTGCGGTCACGCGAGTCGAGCGTGACGCCGACGGCGTCGTTATCCACAGTGCTGCCGGCGTCGAGCGCTTTGATAAAGTGGTGTTCGCCTGTCACAGCGATCAGGCGCTAAAACTGCTGTCCGCCCCGAGTGCCGCCGAGCAATCGATCCTCGGTGCAATGCCCTACGCCGATAACGAAGTGGTGTTGCACACCGATACTCGCCTGCTACCCGAATGCGAACTCGCCCAGGCGGCCTGGAATTATCGGCTTGGAGGGCCCGGGCACACGTCAGCGGCCGTCACCTACGACATGAACCTGCTGCAGGGCATCGACAGCCCTACCCGGTTCTGCGTCAGCCTGAACCAGAGCGCAGGCATCAGCCCATTCAAGGTACTGGCCAAATACACTTACGCTCATCCGCAGTTCAGCCTGTCTGCGGTCGCCGCCCAGGCTCGCTGGGAAGAGCTCAACGGTGCGAACCATACCTGGTACTGCGGGGCTTATTGGGGCAACGGATTTCATGAAGATGGCGTGGTCAGCGCACTGCGCGTGGCTGGCGCGTTGGGTGAAACCCTGTGAACAGCGCCCTCTACAGTGGCTGGATTGCTCACCGACGGTTCAGTCCGCGGCAGCACCAATTTCGCTACCGGATCGGCTTGCTCTACCTGGACCTCGACGAGCAGGACGCGGTACTCGCGCTGTCGCCGCTGGCGGGTCGCAGCCGCCTGGCGCCGTTCTCGTTTCGTGAAGGTGATTATCTCAAGGCCTTTACCGGTACCGGCATGCGCTTGATCGACGCGGTGCGCCAACAGGTCGGCCAGGCCATCGGCCATGAGCCGCAAGGGTCGATCTGCCTGCTGACCCAGGTACGCAGTTGGGGCCTGGCGTTCAACCCGGTCAGTTTTTTCTACTGCCACGAAGCCGATGGCCAACTGGCGGCGATTCTCTGCGAAATCACCAATACCCCCTGGCGTGAACGCTATCACTACGTGTTGCCGGCCAGACCGCCGGAAAACCTTGCGGATTTCCATCAGCATTTCGCGGTGGCCAAGGCCTTTCATGTATCGCCTTTTTTACCCCGGGACCTTGAGTACCGGATGAGCTTCAGTCCTGCCGCAGCAAAACTGGGCGTGCACATGGCGGACTGGCAAGGCGAGCTGAAGCTGTTCGACGCCACGCTCAACCTGGAGCGCGAAGCCCTCGATCGCACCAGCCTGCACCGATACTTGCGTCGCTTTCCATGGATGACCGGGAAAACCTGCCTGGCAATCTACTGGCAAGCCGTACGCCTGCTGTTCAAGGGCACCCCCGTTTTTGCTCATCAACCTGCCGATGGCAGCGTTCAAACCGCCACTGTTGTCCCCAAGGACTGCCGCCATGAAATCCTCTAGCGTTTCGGCCAAGGCCCCGTTGTTCAATACCAATGGCATCACAGGCCTGTTATTGCGTCGCGGGGTACTGCGGCAACTGGCGCACCTCAAACATGGACAGCTGGTGGTCGTTGAAGACGGCGAGCGTCAGATGTTCGGCACGCCAGGCAGCCATTTGCTCGGTGAAATCCACATTCTCGACGCCGCGGCCTGGGGCCTGGTGGCGAGCAACGGCTCGATCGGCGCCGGTGAAGCGTTCATCCATGGTTATTGGAGTTCGCCGGACCTGACTGCCGTCGTGCGGGTCTTCGTCAGCAATCTTGACGTGCTGGACGCCCTGGAACGCGGCCTGGCAAAGCTGGGGCGGCCGCTGGTGCGAGGTTTGCACTGGGTCAACCGCAACACGCGCAAGGGCTCGCAGAAGAACATCGCCGCGCATTACGACCTGGGCAATGAGCTGTTCGAACAGTTTCTCGACCCGACCATGATGTATTCGGCGGCACAGTTCCTCACGCCCGAGGACACTCTCGAGCAGGCGCAGTTGAACAAGCTGGAACGAATCTGCCAGAAGCTTGCGCTCAAGCCGACCGATCACCTGCTGGAGATTGGTACGGGCTGGGGCAGCATGGCGCTGTACGCAGCGCAGCAATATGGCTGCAAGGTCACCACCACCACACTGTCCAAAGAGCAGTTTGCATTTACCGCGCAACGGATCGAGGCGCTCGGGCTGCAAGATCAGGTCACGCTGCTGCTGTCGGACTACCGCGACCTCACTGGCCAGTACGACAAGCTGGTGTCGATAGAAATGATCGAAGCCGTCGGCCACCGCTTTCTACCGACTTACTTCAAGCAATGTGCGCAGTTGCTCAAGAGCAACGGCCTGATGCTGTTGCAAGCTATCACCATTCGCGACCAGCGCTACGAGCAGGCCAAGAGCAACGTCGACTTCATCCAGCGCTACATTTTCCCCGGAGGCGCCCTGCCCTGCGTGCAGAAAATGCTCGAAATCGTCAGCCGCGACACCGACATGAACCTGCTGCACATGGAAGACTTCGGCCTGCACTACGCCAAGACACTGCGCCTGTGGCACGAGAATTTTCGTCGGGCGCACAACCGCCTGAGCGAAATGGGTTACGACGATCACTTCCTGCGGCTGTGGGAGTTCTACCTGTGCTACTGCGAAGGTGGTTTCCTGGAACGCACCATCGGTACCGCGCAAATGCTGCTGGCCAAACCGGCGGCAATCACTGAGCCGCTGCTGGGTCGATTTCATGCGTGAGCGCTTTGCCAATGGCGTGCTTTTCCAGATGGGCTGGTTCGCTTGCGTAATGGGTGGCGACAGTTTGTGGTTACTGGTGCCACTGGCGGCATTGGTGATCCATCTGCTGTGGATAAGTCGCTGGAGCGATGAAGGTCACTTGATTCTCAGTGTGGTCCTGCTGGGGACTACAGTGGACAGCACACTGCGCTGGCTGGGGGTGTTCGACTTCACCGACGTCGCGCCATTGATACCCCTGTGGCTGATGTTGCTCTGGGCACTGCTGGCCACGACCTTGCGCCACTGCCTGGCCTGGAGTGCCAAACCGTGGTGGCTTGCCAGCATTCTGGGCGGCCTTGGCGGGCCGCTGTCGTATTACGCCGGCAGCCAACTGGCCGGCGTGCAGTTTCCCTATGGACCCTGGCCGACACTGGTGGGCATCGGCCTGCTCTGGGCGCTGCTGTTTCCGGCACTGCATTTCATGGCCCGACGGCTGGCGGCGAACACTCCACACTAAACGTCTGTCAGGGCTTTCACACTCGTGCAGCCCACTGCCTTACACTGCGCACCATGAAAACCATTCCCCTCACACCCGTTGCCGAGCCTGCGGTCACCTGCTCGACTTGCGCAGCCTGCTGCTGCCAGCTCGAAGTCATGCTGATTACCGACACGGGCGTGCCCGAGCGTTTTATCGACACCGATGATTGGGGTGGGGAAGTCATGCTGCGTCTGGATGACGGCTGGTGTGCGGCGCTGGATCGCAACACCATGATGTGCACGATCTACGAGAAGCGTCCGTTGATCTGCCGGGAATTCGAGATGGGGGCACCGGAGTGCATCGAGGAACGCCGGGGCATTACCACGGCGTATCGTTGAACGCAGATTCATGCGGGAACCGGCAAGCCCGTTCCCGCATGAATTAATCCCGCCGTTACAGGGGCATCGTGTAATGCAGGGCGTAGCTTTCGACACCGTCGTTATGGCTGCTCAGGCCGGCATTGGAATAGTGCGTGGCACGAATCCCGACCTCATGACCGCCCGTGAAGCGCAGGCCGAAACCGATGCGGTCTTCGAACTGGAAGGACTGGCCAATGTTGTTGTCTTCAAGCTGGGTGTCGGAGAAAAACGCCACACCTACCCCGGCTTCGATGTACGGCTTGACGTTCTGGCCGGCAAACTCGTAGACGAACACGGGTGCAAACGACAGGCTGTTGTTACTGGAAGTCTTGTCACCCTCCCAGTAGGTATACGCGCCGCTCCAGAAACCGGTGAGTCGACCAACGTCGGTCTGCCACCAGCTCTTGTCCCAATCAAACTGCATGCCCAGCCGATAGGTCATGGTTGAATCGCTGGTCGCTCCGACCCCGAACTCCACGCCTGCCGCCTGTGCGGTAAAACTGTGCCCCAATAGTGTGGCCGCAAGCGCAGCCAAGCAGAATAGTCGCTTCACTAGAAACATCCTTTTCCGAACGAATTCGTATGGTTTTTTTGGTGTCGCCATTAATCACAGCTATAGAAGTCTGCGCCTACTCAGAAGTTCAGACTATTCCGATACATTTCACATTTTTTTTACAAGTCGAAACTACGCACTACGCCGGGGGAATTCCAGAGTAATGGCAAGATATTACTGAAATGCTGTGGATTGGCGCTGGTCCAGAACTGCGCAGCCCGCGCCGGGCCTGCGGCAAGCAGCTCGCGTTCGGCCAACAAACGCTGAAGCTGGCGTGCTACTGCAGCCCCGGTATCGATCAAGCTGATGTGCGCCGGGATCATCTGCTTGAGCAGCGGCTTGAGGAAGGGATAGTGGGTGCAGCCAAGAATGATCGTGTCGCAGCCGGCGTCGAGCAAGGGCTGCACGTAGCCGAGTAACAGCTTGCACAGCACCGGGCTGTGCAGGTCGCCGTCCTCAATCAGCTCCACCAGGCCCGGGCATGGCTGGGTGATCACTCGTACGTCGGTGGCAAAACGGTCGAGCAGCGCGGCGAATTTAGCGCTTTGCAACGTACCGGTAGTGGCGAGTACACCGACCACACCACTGCGGGTCGCGGCCGCTGCGGGCTTTACTGCGGGCTCCATGCCGACGATGGGCCACTGAGGGTAGTCACGGCGCAAATCGGCCACGCCTGCCACCGTGGCGGTATTGCAGGCCAGCACCAGCGCCTTGGCGCCCTGTTGCTGAAAAAAGCGCGCCATGACGCTGCAGCGCGCACGGATGAACTCCGGCGATTTCTCGCCATAGGGGACGTTGCCGCAATCGGCAACGTACAGCAGAGTCTCGTCGGGCAACAGGCGCTGGATCTCGGCCAGTACCGATAGCCCGCCGACACCGGAATCGAATACGCCAATCGGCGCCTCACGCACGGGCAGGACCACAGACCGCGCAGCCCGGATCGCGCTTGACCCGAAGTTCACGAAAGCGCGCGCCCAGGGCATCGATCAGCAACAGTCGCCCCACCAGCGGTTCGCCGAACCCGGCCAGCAGCTTGAGCGCTTCGAGTGCTTGCAGGCTGCCGACCAGGCCCACCAGAGGGCCGATGACCCCGGCTTCGCTGCACGTCAGTTCGGCTTCGCTGCCGTGGCCATACAAGCAGTGGTAGCAGGGACTGTCCGGACGTCTTGGGTCGAACACCGACAATTGTCCTTCGAGGCGAATGGCGGCGCCGCTCACCAGGGGTTTGCCAGCCAGTACGCAGGCGGCATTGACGGCTTCGCGGGTGGAAAAATTGTCCGAGCAGTCCAGCACCAGGTCCACCGCAGCCACTGCGGCGGCCAGGGAATCTTCGTCGAGGGCGGTGCGCAGGGCTTTGAGCTGGATTTCGGGATTGATCGCGCTCAGTCGGCGGATCGCCGAGTCGACCTTGCTCACGCCGACGCTGTCTGTGTCGTGGATAACCTGACGCTGCAGGTTGGTCAGGTCGACGCTGTCGAAGTCCGCCAAGTGCAATTCGCCCACGCCCGCCGCCGCCAGGTAAAGGGCTACCGGCGAGCCGAGACCGCCCAGGCCGATGATCAGCGCCCGGCTGGCTTTGAGCCGCAATTGGCCATCGATATCGACGTGCTGCAGCAGAATCTGCCGACTGTAGCGCAACAATTCCTGATCATTCAGCACGGCAGGCGTCCAAGGCTGATACGTTCGTGGCCGCCCAGGTCGGTGCGGCTGTGGACTTCTTCAAAGCCACGGGTCATCAGCAAATCGCGCACGGCGAGAGCCTGATCGTAACCGTGTTCGAGCATCAGCCAGCCACCGGCATCGAGGTGGTTCGGGGCCTGGTCGACGATCAGGCGCAGATCGTCGAGACCATCGATGCCGGCGACCAACGCACTGGCAGGCTCGAAGCGCACATCGCCCTCGGCCAGGTGCGGATCGGCGCTGGCGATATAAGGCGGGTTGCTAATGATCAGCTCGAAGCGCTGACCTTGCAACGCACTGAACCAATGACTGCTCAGCACGGTGGCGTTGTCCAGGTGCAGGCGCTGGCGATTGCGCTCGGCCAGCGCGACGGCTTCCTGCACGCGATCCACGGCGGTGACTTGCCACGCCGGACGCTCGCTGGCCAGGGCCAGGGCAATTGCGCCGCTGCCGGTGCCCAGGTCGAGCACCCTGGCAGGGGCGACCGGCAACAACTCCAGCGCGGCCTCTACCAGAAGCTCGGTGTCCGGGCGCGGGATCAGGGTGTGCGGTGCGACTTCCAGGTCGAGCTTCCAGAAACCCTGCTGGCCCAGAATATAGGCCACCGGCTCGCCGCCACGACGGCGCTGCAGGTACCCGGCAAATTTGAGCGCCGCTTCACTTGGTACGATGCGCTCCGGCCAGGTGTGCAAAAAGCTCCGGGACTTGCCCAGGGCCGCAGCCAGCAGCAACTCTGCGTCCAGGCGCGCGGTGGGCGAGTCCGGTAGATCGGCGGCGCGTAGCAGGCTGGCAATGATCGTCATTTACTCACCTATCGCTGCCAATTGATCAGCCTGGTACTCGGCCAGCAACGGCTCGATTACCGCATCGACGCCACCGGTGAGAATTTCATCGAGGGAATACAGCGTCAGGTTGACCCGGTGGTCGGTGACCCGGCCCTGGGCAAAATTGTAGGTGCGAATCCGTTCCGAGCGATCGCCCGAGCCCACCAGCAGCTTGCGCTCGCTGGCGATGGCATTGGCGGCGGCACTGGTCTGCTGGTCGTTCAGCTTGGCCGACAGCCAGGACATGGCGCGCGCACGGTTCTTGTGCTGGGAACGCTCTTCCTGGCACTCGACCACGATGCCCGACGGCAAGTGAGTGATGCGGATCGCCGAGTCGGTCTTGTTGACGTGCTGGCCACCGGCGCCTGAGGAGCGATAGGTATCGACCCGCAAATCCGCCGGGTTGATCTCGATCGCTTCCTGCTCGTCCGGCTCGGGCAATACCGCCACCGTGCAGGCCGAAGTGTGGATACGACCCTGGGATTCGGTGGCAGGAACCCGCTGCACCCGGTGCACGCCGGATTCGAACTTGAGCTTGCCGTAGACGTTGTCGCCCTCGACGCGGGCGATCACTTCTTTATAGCCGCCGTGTTCGCCGATGTTCTCCGAGAGGATCTCCACCCGCCAGCCACGGCGCTCGGCGTAGCGCGAATACATGCGAAACAGGTCGCCGGAAAAAATGGCCGCCTCATCACCGCCAGTGCCGGCGCGGATTTCGAGAAACACGTTGCGGCCGTCGTTCGGGTCCTTGGGCAGCAGCATACGTTGCAGGCTGGCTTCGATTTCGAGCAGTTGCTCCTTGGCTTCGCGGACTTCTTCCACGGCCATTTCGCGCATGTCCGGGTCGCTGTCCTTGAGCAGCGCCTGGGCGCCTTCCAGATCACCCTGAACCTTGAGCAACTGCTTATAGGTTTGCACGATAGGTTCGACTTCCGCGTATTCCTTGGAATAAGTACGGAATTTGGTCTGGTCGGAAATGACTTCGCCGTCGCCAAGCAAGGCGGTCAGTTCCTCGAAACGGTCCTGGAGGATGTCCAGCTTATTGAGCAGTGAAGCTTTCATTGCGGTTTCTTATCCGAAAAGCTATCCGATGAGCCCTCACCGAGGGCAAAGAGTTCCTGGGCCATGGCCAGCGCATCGAGGCGACCTTCGGCAGAGAGCTTTTTCAACTGCACGCTCGGGGCGTGCAGGAGTTTGTTGGTCAGGCCGCGTGCCAGTTGGATCAACACCTCTTCGGCGCTGCCGCCATTGGCCAGCATGCGCTGGGCCTTCTGCAATTCTTCGTCCCGCAGGCGTTCGCTTTGCTGACGATAGGCCTTGAGCACGTCCACCGCGGCCAGTTCACGCAGGCGCACCATGAAATCTTCGGCGCCGATGGAGACCATCTCTTCCGCCGCCTGCGCCGCACCTTGACGACTCTTGAGGTTTTCCGCGACCACTTCGTGCAGGTCGTCGACGCTATAGAGGTAGACGTCTTCGAGTTCGCCAACTTCCGGCTCGATATCCCGGGGAACGGCGATGTCCACCATGAAGATCGGCTTGTGCTTGCGCAGCTTCAGGGCGCTTTCCACCGCGCCCTTGCCGAGGATCGGTAACTGGCTGGCGGTGGAGCTGATGACGATGTCACTGCGCACCAGTTCGGCCGGGATATCCGACAGCAACACCGCATGCGCGCCAAACTGCTCGGCCAGGATGCTGGCGCGCTCCAGCGTGCGGTTGGCGACCACGATACGCTTGACCCCGAGTTCGTGCAGATGACGGGCGACCAGGGTAATGGTCTCGCCGGCGCCAATCAGCAAAGCCTGGCTGCGCTGCAAGTCGCTGAAAATCTGTTTCGCCAGGCTGACTGCGGCAAAGGCCACCGACACCGGGTTCTCGCCGATGGCAGTGTCGGTGCGCACCTGCTTGGCCGCATTGAACGTAGCCTGGAACAGTCGCCCGAGCAGCGGCCCGATTGTCCCGGCTTCCCGGGCTACCGCGTAGGCCGATTTCATCTGGCCGAGAATCTGCGGTTCGCCCAACACCAGCGAGTCGAGCCCGGAGGCGACTCGCATCATGTGACGAACTGCCGCATCATCTTCGTGCACATAACTGCTGGCGCGCAGCTCTTCGATGCTCAAATGGTGATAATCGGCCAGCCAGCGCAACACGATGTCAGCCGAAAGGTGATCCTGCTCTATATAGAGTTCGCTGCGATTGCAGGTGGAAAGGATCGCGGCTTCGCGGCTGTCGGTCAGTCGGCAGAGCTGCTGCAAAGCCTCTACCAGCTGCTCAGGGGAAAAGGCCACGCGCTCGCGGACGTCTACTGAAGCAGTCTTGTGGTTAATACCGAGTGCAAGGAAGGCCATTCAAGGTCGCTGATAGTGACGTGAAGCCGGCAATTGTCCTACTTCGACAGATTCAGAACAACTACTCGATATCTATCGCCCCTGTAGGAGCTGCCGAAGGCTGCGATCTTTTGAGATTTTAAAGGTGAGGTAAGGGCAAGATCAAAAGATCGCAGCCTGCGGCAGCTTCTACGATCGTCCTGACCACCTGACTCTGTAAAGTCATCCTTCGAGACTCGGTTATGTTTGGCCGAAGGCTTGTGTCATGATGATCCGACCGCAGGTTAGTCGTCCTCTTCCTATATGAATAGATCCTCCGCGTTGCTCCTTGCTTTTGTCTTCCTCAGCGGCTGCCAGGCCATGGCGCCCGTGTCTCCGGACGATCCGTCGCCGGTCGAAGACAGCACTCCGGCCCCTGAAAAGCCCAAGGTCTACAGCTCCTTCAGCGAAGAAACCGTCTTCAGCCTGTTGAGCGCGGAACTGGCTGGCCAGCGCAATCGTTTCGACATTGCCCTGGACAACTACGTGACCCAGGCCATCAACACCCAGGATCCGGGGATCTCCGAGCGGGCGTTCCGGATTGCCGAGTACCTGGGCGCCGACCAGGCCGCCCTGGACACCGCGCTCATCTGGGCAAAAAACGCCCCGGACGACCTCGAGGCGCAACGGGCTGCTGCCGTGCAACTGGCTCGTGCCGGGCGCTATGACGACTCCATGGTGTACATGGAGAAGGTCCTGCAAGGCAAAGGCGACACCCACTTCGACTTCCTCGCCCTGTCCGCTGCCGACACCGACCAGGACACGCGCAACGGTTTGATGCAAAGTTTTGACCGCTTGCTGCAACGCCATCCCGACAACGGCCAGCTGATTTTCGGCAAGGCCCTGTTGCTGCAACAGGACGGCGATGCCAAGGGCGCCTTGTCCCTGCTCGAAGACCATCCGCCGGAAGATGGCGAAATCGCCCCGATCCTGCTGCGGGCGCGCCTGTTGCAGTCCCTCGATCGTGGTGACGAGGCCCTGCCGCTGCTGCGCAAAAGCATCAAGCAATACCCCGACGACAAACGCCTGCGCCTGACCTACGCACGCATGCTGGTGGAACAGGACCGCATGGACGACGCAAAGGTCGAGTTCTCCAGCCTGGTCCAGCAATACCCTGAAGACGACGAACTGCGCTATTCGCTGGCACTGGTTTGCCTGGAAGCCAAGGCCTGGGAAGAGGCCAAGGGCTACCTCGAGGACCTCATTGCCCGGGACAGCCATGTCGACTCGGCGCACCTGAACCTAGGACGTATCGCTGAAGAGCGCAACGATCCACAGGGCGCCCTGGCCGAATACGCACAGGTGGGGCCGGGCAATGATTACCTGCCGGCACAATTGCGCCAGGCGGATATCCTGATGAACAACGGCAAGACTGCCGAAGCCCAGAGCCGCCTGGCCGCTCAGCGAGACGAACAGCCCGATTACGCCATCCAGCTGTACCTGATCGAAGCCGAAACCCTATCCGCCAACAAGCAACAGGACAAGGCCTGGGCTGTTCTCGAAAAATCGTTGCAGCAATACCCCGACGACCTGAACCTGCTGTACACCCGCGCCATGCAGGCGGAAAAACGCAACGACCTGGCGCAAATGGAAAAAGACCTGCGCCTGATCATCAAGCGCGACCCGGACAATGCGATGGCGTTGAACGCCCTCGGCTACACCCTGTCTGACCGTACAACGCGATACGCCGAAGCCAAGGCCCTGATCGAACAGGCGCACCAGATCAACCCGGAGGACCCGGCGGTTCTCGACAGCCTCGGCTGGGTCAACTACCGGCTGGGCAATCTGGACGAGGCCGAGCGCTATTTGCGCAAGGCCCTGGAGCGCTTTCCCGACCAGGAAGTCGCCGCTCATCTGGGCGAAGTCCTGTGGGCGAACGGCAAACAGCGTGAAGCGAAGCAAATCTGGGGCAAATTCCTCAAGGATCAGCCCGACAGCCCACTACTGCGCGGCACCATCAAGCGCCTGACCGGATCAGAGACTCTTTAAGATTATGTTTTTGCGCCATTTCATCGTTTTCAGCTTCATCGCCCTGCTCGCCGGTTGCGCGGGCTTCGGCGCTCGCGAATCCGTCGAAGGTCACGGTAATTCCGCCCAATGGCGTGAGCACAAACAGCAGCTCACTGGACTGGATGGCTGGCAGATCAACGGCAAGATCGGCATTCGCGCACCCAAGGATTCGGGCAGCGGCACCCTGTTCTGGCTGCAACGCCAGGATTACTACGACATCCGTCTGTCTGGCCCCCTGGGTCGGGGCGCTGCACGCCTGACCGGTCGCCCCGGCAAGGTGTCGCTGGAAGTCGCCAACCAGGGTCGTTATGACGCGCCGAACCCGGAAATCCTTCTCGAAGAACAGCTGGGCTGGAAATTGCCGGTGTCCAACCTGGCCTGGTGGGTGCGCGGACTCCCGGCTCCCGACAGCAAAAGCCGCCTGACCCTGGACGCCGATAGCCGCCTGGCCAATCTCGACCAGGATGGCTGGCAGGTTGAATATCTGAGTTATGCCGAGCAGAACGGTTTCTGGCTGCCCGAGCGCATCAAGCTGCACGGTACCGACCTTGACGTCACGCTGGTGATCAAGGAATGGCAACCACGCAAACTGGGGCAGTGAACATGACTGCTGCGCGCCTGACGCTGCCCTCACCGGCCAAGCTCAACCTGATGCTGCACATCCTTGGTCGCCGCAAAGACGGTTATCACGAGCTGCAGACGATTTTTCAGTTCCTGGATTACGGTGACGAGATCACCTTCGCCGTTCGCGATGACGGCGTGATCCGTTTGCACACCGAATTCGACGGCGTCCCTCACGACAGCAATCTGATCGTTCGCGCTGCAAGACAACTGCAGGAGCAATCCGGCTGCCCGCTCGGGATCGACATCTGGATCGATAAAGTCCTGCCCATGGGCGGCGGCATCGGTGGCGGCAGCTCCAATGCCGCCACCACCCTGCTCGGCCTGAACCATCTCTGGCAACTGGGCTGGGACGCAGATCGCCTGGCCGCACTCGGCCTGACACTGGGCGCAGACGTCCCGGTTTTCGTGCGTGGCCATGCCGCTTTTGCCGAGGGCGTGGGGGAGAAACTCACCCCTGTAGACCCCGAAGAACCGTGGTATCTCGTACTGGTACCGCAAGTATCTGTAAGTACAGCAGAAATTTTTTCTGATCCGCTGTTGACACGTAACACTCCTCCCATTAAAGTGCGCCCCGTTCCCAAGGGAAACAGTCGAAATGACTGCTTGCCGGTAGTAGCAAGGCGTTATCCAGATGTACGTAACGCATTGAATTTGTTAGGTAAATTTACCGAAGCAAAACTCACCGGAACTGGAAGTTGTGTGTTTGGGGGCTTCCCAAGCAAAGCTGAAGCTGATAAAGTCTCGGCCCTTCTTACAGAGACCCTTACAGGGTTTGTAGCAAAAGGAAGCAACGTTTCGATGTTGCATCGCAAGCTGCAGAGTCTGCTCTAAAGGAACCGAGTACTGGGTACTCGTTGCAACAGATACAGGGGCGTCGCCAAGCGGTAAGGCAGCAGGTTTTGATCCTGCCATGCGTTGGTTCGAATCCAGCCGCCCCTGCCATTTTCTATACTCATCCAGGTTACCCTCAGCCTCTAGGTACTGCGCGTGTCCAAGATGATGGTCTTTACGGGGAATGCCAACCCCGATCTGGCTCGGCGTGTCGTACGTCAGCTGCATATCCCTCTCGGTGACATCTCTGTCGGTAAGTTCTCCGACGGCGAAATTACTGCCGAGATCAATGAAAACGTCCGCGGTAAAGATGTCTTCATTATTCAGCCGACTTGCGCTCCGACCAACGATAACCTGATGGAACTGGTAGTGATGGCTGACGCCTTCCGCCGCTCCTCGGCTACTCGTATCACTGCTGTAATTCCTTACTTTGGTTATGCCCGTCAGGATCGCCGTCCGCGTTCCGCACGTGTGGCTATCAGCGCGAAAGTCGTGGCTGACATGCTTACCGTAGTCGGCATCGACCGTGTTCTCACGGTTGATTTGCATGCTGACCAAATCCAGGGTTTCTTCGATATTCCGGTAGATAACATCTACGGCTCCCCGGTTCTGGTGGATGACATTGAAGATCAGCGCTTCGAAAACCTGATGATCGTATCTCCGGACATTGGTGGCGTCGTGCGTGCACGTGCCGTTGCCAAATCTCTGGGTGTGGATCTCGGGATCATCGACAAACGCCGTGAGAAAGCCAATCACTCTGAAGTGATGCATATCATCGGTGATGTCGAAGGGCGTACCTGTATTCTGGTCGATGACATGGTCGATACCGCCGGCACCCTGTGCCACGCGGCCAAGGCCCTGAAAGAGCATGGCGCTGCCAAGGTTTTCGCCTACTGCACACACCCTGTGCTGTCCGGTCGGGCGATCGAAAACATTGAGAATTCCATGCTGGACGAACTGGTGGTGACCAACACCATCCCGTTGTCCGCTGCTGCTCAAGCCTGCTCGCGTATCCGTCAACTGGATATCGCGCCGGTGGTTGCTGAAGCGGTCCGCCGCATCAGCAATGAAGAATCGATCAGCGCGATGTTCCGTTAAGGGCCCTGCCCTTCTGGAACATCTCGTTGACGAAAAGCGCCCCGCCCCGGCATTCCTGTCGGGGCGGGGCTTTTTTGCCCATATCGCCTTTAGCGCTGGTCGCAAACGCTAGGGCGAATGTGGTTATTTTGGAGATACAACATGAACGAATTTACCCTGAATGCTGAAGTGCGTTCCGACCTGGGGAAAGGTGCGAGCCGCCGCCTGCGTCGTCTCGCAAGCCTGGTACCTGCTGTAGTTTACGGTGGCGAAAAAGCCCCTGAATCCATCAGCATGCTGGCTAAAGAAGTTGCCAAACTGCTCGAAAACGATGCGGCTTACAGCCACATCATCGAACTGAACGTTGGCGGCACCAAGCAAAACGTGATCATCAAGGCTCTGCAGCGTCACCCGGCCAAAGGCCACGTGATGCACGCTGACTTCGTACGCGTTGTAGCTGGCCAGAAACTGACCGCTGTCGTGCCTGTACACTTCGTTGGCGAAGAAGCTCCGATCAAGAAAGGCGGCGAAGTTTCGCACGTTACTTCCGAAATCGAAGTGACCTGCCTGCCGAAGGACCTGCCTGAGTTCATCGAAGTCGACCTGTCGAACGCTGAAATCGGCGACATCATTCACATGTCCGACCTCAAAGCCCCTAAAGGCGTTGAGTTTGTTGCTCTGGCACACGGTGACGACAAGGCTGTTGCCAACGTTCACGCTCCACGTGTTGCTCCAGAAGAAGACGCTGCTGAAGAAGGCGCTGCAGAGTAATTTCACTCTGTTCGCCGGAGTGACCGGTAACATCGCGGACTAGTACGTAGCGAGAAAGCGGGCGAGAACGCGGAGTTTACATAATGGTAAATGAGCACTTGTCGTCCACTTTCGCCGCACTCGGCGATGTTAACCACCACTCCAAGGAAGGGCCCCTATCGTGACTGCCATAAAACTGATCGTTGGCCTGGGAAATCCAGGCGCTGAATACGAACAGACCCGGCATAACGCAGGGGCCCTTTTTGTTGAGCGCATCGCGAACGCACAAGGCGTGAACCTTGTGGCGGACCGCAAATATTTCGGCCTGACCGGGCGCTATTCGCATCAGGGTCAGGATGTTCGTCTGCTGATCCCCACCACCTACATGAACCGCAGCGGCCAGGCCGTGGCGGCACTCGCAGGATTCTTCCGCATCAAGCCCGAAGAAATCCTGGTGGCGCATGACGAACTCGACCTGCCTCCGGGCGTTGCCAAGCTCAAGCAGGGCGGCGGCCATGGCGGTCACAACGGGTTGCGCGACATCATTGCGCAACTGGGCAATCAGAATACCTTCTACCGCTTGCGGCTTGGCATTGGCCACCCGGGCGTAGCCAGTATGGTTTCAAACTTCGTCCTGGGTCGTGCGCCACGCGCCGAACAGGAAAAACTCGATGCCAGCATCGACTTTGCCCTCGGCGTGCTGCCGGATATCCTCGCCGGTGAATGGAACCGCGCGATGAAAAACCTGCACAGCCAGAAGGCCTGACTTTTACCCGAGGGGAAACACCATGGGATTCAATTGCGGCATCGTCGGCCTGCCTAACGTCGGCAAGTCCACCCTGTTCAACGCCCTGACCAAATCCGGGATCGCGGCCGAGAACTTCCCCTTCTGCACCATCGAACCGAACACCGGGATCGTGCCGATGCCGGATGCGCGCCTGGAAGCTTTGGCTGCCATCGTTAATCCGAAGCGTATCCTGCCGACCACCATGGAGTTCGTCGACATCGCAGGCCTGGTGGCCGGCGCGTCGAAAGGTGAAGGCCTGGGCAACAAGTTCCTGGCCAACATCCGTGAAACCGATGCGATCGCCCACGTGGTCCGCTGCTTCGAAGACGAGAACGTGATTCACGTTTCCAACAGCGTCGACCCGAAACGCGACATCGAGATCATCGACCTGGAACTGATCTTCGCCGACCTCGACAGCTGCGAGAAGCAACTGCAGAAAGTCGCGCGCAACGCCAAGGGCGGCGACAAGGACGCCGTGGTTCAAAAGGCATTGCTTGAGCAACTGATCGCTCACTTCACCCTGGGCAAGCCTGCACGGACCCTGATGAAGAGCATGGGTGCCGACGACAAGGCGGTGATTCGTGGCTTCCACCTGCTGACCACCAAGCCGGTCATGTACATCGCCAACGTCGCTGAAGACGGTTTCGAGAACAACCCGCTGCTGGACATCGTCAAGGCCATCGCCGAAGAAGAAGGCGCCATGGTGGTTCCGGTCTGCAACAAGATCGAAGCCGAAATCGCCGAGCTTGAAGACGGCGAAGAGAAGGACATGTTCCTTGAGGCCCTGGGCCTGGAAGAGCCTGGCCTGAACCGCGTGATTCGCGCCGGCTACGAAATGCTGCACCTGCAGACCTACTTCACCGCCGGCGTTGAAGAAGTCCGCGCCTGGACCGTACGCGTCGGTGCGACCGCACCACAAGCCGCTGGCGTGATCCACACCGACTTCGAAAAAGGCTTCATCCGCGCCGAAGTCATCGCCTATGACGACTTCATCCAGTACAAGGGCGAAGCCGGTGCCAAGGAAGCCGGCAAATGGCGCCTGGAAGGCAAGGACTACATTGTTAAAGACGGCGACGTGATGCACTTCCGTTTCAACGTGTAAGACTCCCCGCTCAAGAAGAAGCCGCGTTCAATACGCGGCTTTTTTGTACCTGTCAGATTATTCGAAGATCGCAGCCTCCGGCAGCTCCTAGAGGGTGTACACCTCACATCAGTAGGAGCTGCCGAAGGCTGCGATCTTTTGATCTTCAGGCCTTTCTGGTTCTCGGCAGGAAGATCGCCAACACCCCCAGCAATGGCAGGAACGAGCACAGGAAATACACGAACTCAATCCCGCGGGCATCCGCCAGATAGCCCAGCAGCGCCGCGCCAATCCCGCCAAAACCAAACATCAAGCCAAAGAATATCCCGGCGATCATCCCGACATTGCCCGGGACCAGCTCCTGGGCGTACACCACGATGGCCGAGAATGCCGACGCCAGGATGAAACCGATCACCACGCTCAAGACGCTGGTCCAGAACAGGTCAACGTGAGGCAAAAGCAGGGTGAAAGGCGCAACACCAAGGATCGAAAACCAGATGACGGCCTTGCGCCCAATCTTGTCGCCGATCGGGCCACCGAAGAACGTACCGGCTGCCACCGCCCCCAGGAACAGAAACAGATGCAGTTGCGAACTGGCCACCGAGAGGTCGAATTTCTCGATCAGGTAGAAGGTGTAGTAACTGGTGAGGCTGGACATGTAGAAGTACTTGGAGAACACCAGCAGCCCCAGCACAACCAGTGCGCCGGTCACCCTCCCCTTCGACAGACCGTGGGTTGCCGCCTGCCCTTGTTTGAGCTTGAACAGGTTCAGGTGATTGGCGTACCAGCGGCTGATGCGGTGCAGCACAAACAGCGCAAACACCGCGAACAGGCCGAACCATGCCACATGCCCCTGGCCGAACGGAATGATAATGGCTGCCGCCAGCAATGGGCCGAACGCCGAGCCCGCATTGCCGCCAACCTGGAAAGTAGACTGCGCCAACCCGAACCGCCCGCCCGAGGCCAGTCGCGCTACCCGGGAAGCCTCCGGGTGAAAGGTCGAAGAGCCGATACCGATCAGCGCCGCCGCCAGCAGGATCATTGGAAAGCTGCCGACCACCGACATCATCAGTATGCCGATCAAGGTGCATACGCTCCCGGCCGGTAGCAGCCACGGCTTGGGATGACGATCTGTGTGATAGCCGACCCATGGCTGCAACAGCGAAGCGGTCAGTTGAAAAGTCAGGGTAATCAGGCCGACCTGGGTAAACGTCAGGCCGTAATTGGCCTTGAGCATCGGATAGATCGACGGCAAGACCGACTGGATCAGGTCGTTGATCAAATGGGCCAGCGCCACGGCGCCGATGATGCGCATGACCAAAGGGCTGCTTTGTGAAGTCGCTGATGCCGGCGCGGCGCCGGTCTGGGCATTGCTGATAGCCATGAGAATTTCCGCACAACGGGTGGGTGCAAATGGGCAGGAGCGTCAATGTGCCATTTTTCAGTGCATCAGCGCCATCCCCTTAGCCTGCTAACGACATTTACGAATGCTTTCCATGCGGGTAATAGCGCATCGCCATGGTCTGAATCTTGCGTTACCACTTCCTTTAAACGCGGCCCCTTACAAAGGGGACCGAGAATGGGAAGTTTCGCTACGCAGTCGGCCTACAGAGCGGACGAGGGTGAACTTTCGAGGCCTTTAAACGGGCACCAGTCGCGGCCAACACGGCCTCGGCGCACGCCAATGGTGCGTGGTGCCCAGGGGAGTCACGGGGCATGCAGGCTTTTTTATCACCGGGCATTGGCTTGCTGGGGCGCTTTGGCTTCGCACGCAAGTTTCAACTGTTGTTTTTGCTGTTCATTCTGCCGCTGGCGGGCAGCCTGTGGATGATCGGGCAGGATTACCGCAGCAAACTGAATCTGATCTCCGAAGAGCGTGCCGGGGTTCGGCAACTGCTGTCACTGGATGCGCTCGACAATCTGCTCGCAGCCCAACGGGATCGCGCCGCGCGCTGGCGAGCCACGGAAACCAATCGTCAACCCACGCCCGCCACGCTCGCCGCCATGGCTGCGTTTGACGAGGCCCAGCCAGCCATCGCCCAAGCGGCTGTGGAGCTGGGTAATACCCTCGCTGCCGAAGGTGCCCGGGATGAAACACTGGCGCGCTACCAGGCCCTGCAGGCCGCCCTTGAAGGCCTGGATTCAAAAAGCCTCGGCAGCATCGGTTGGTGGCCCGACGGTTACGATCGCTTCACCGGTGCCTTGAGCGCCCTGCAAGCCCTGCGCGAGCAAATTGCCATGGACAACCGGCTGACCCTCGCGCCATGGCTGGAAACCTATTTGCTGACGCAGATCTCCACTCAGCACGTGCCGGACCTGATCGAACGGGTCGGACGCCTGGCGAGCATCGGTCAGGCCTCAGTGGTGTCTGGGCAATTCACCTTGCAAAGCCGCTTGCAGCTACGAGACCTGCGCAGTCGTATCGGCGACGCCCGGGAGCAGCTTGTGAAAACCGCAGGCTTGCTGGAATCGCGCCTGCCCAGCGACTTGCAAACCTGGTCAGGGCGCTACCAGGACAGCCTCAAGCACCTGGATGCCGAGCTGAAAGTTCTCGATGACGGCGTATTCGGCGGTAGCATCAAGCTCAAGCACGAAGACTTTGAGCGTGGTCTGGACGCCTTGCTGGTCGACCTCGCCTCCCTGCGCCAACAGTCCCTGGGCTCGCTGGATCAGCGCCTGGATAACTACCATGGCTCGGCGATGCGCCAGGTCATCGGTGTGGCGACGATTTTCGGCTGCCTGCTGCTGGCGGCGCTGTATCTGTTCACCTGCCTGCAAACGTCCATCCGGCGCAGCGCCAGCGGTATTACAGTGCTGGCCGAAGCGCTGCGCGATGGCAACCTCAGCCTGCAGGTGCCGGTACAGGGTCGCGACGAGCTGGCGGCTATCAGCACCGCGCTAAACGTCGCGGTGGTGCAGTTGCGCAACAGCATGCTGGGGGTGGATCACGAGACCCTGCAATTGAGCAACGCCGTGCGCGCGCTCAACCAGCATTCCAGCGGCGCATTGGGCGAAGTCGAGGCACAACAACTGCAGATCAGCCAGATCGCCGCGGCGGCCACCCAACTGGCCGCCACGTCCCAAGGCGTGGCCCAGAGCTGCGAACAGGCCTCGGGCAGCGCCCAGCACACGCGGCGCATTGCTGCCGACAGCAGTCGCGACAGCCAGCGCACCACGGCAAGTATCCAGCAGCTTAACCAGCGTTTGAACGAGACCGCGGCGGCACTCGGCCGGGTGAGCGAACAGGGGCAGCAGATTCAGCTGGTAGTGGACACCATTCGCGGAGTGGCCGAGCAGACCAACCTCCTGGCCCTTAACGCCGCCATCGAGGCCGCCCGCGCGGGCGATCAGGGCCGCGGCTTCGCCGTGGTGGCTGACGAAGTGCGCAGCTTGTCGAAACGCACGCAGTCCTCTACCGCGCAGATAGCCCAGACCGTTGATAGCCTGCGGCAAACGGTGGATGAAGCGGTGAGCCTGATGGAAGCGGCCTGCAGCCAGGCACAGAACGATGCGCAGTCGGTCACCGGGCTAGGCGAACGACTCGGGGAAATTGCCAGCGCAGTGCAAGGCGTCACCGACACCCTGGCGCACATTGCGACAGCGGTAGAGGAACAGGCCAGCACCGCCGATGAGGTCAGCGGCAACATCCAGCAGGTTGATCAGGCGGCAGTGCGGCTGCTGGAAGGGGCCCGCGCCGTAAACCTTGCGGCGGACACCTTGAGCCAAGGCAGCAAGGCATTGAGCGCCAATACCGGGAGGTTTCAGCTCGGCTGACAGCCTCCACCGCCGCGTTTTATAGCACCATGTGGATAAGCGGTTGAAAGCGTAGAGAAATATTTTAAATTTACGCTTGACGCATCCCCGTTACCGGTGAATAATGCGCGCCACTTGGCTACATAGCTCAGTTGGTTAGAGCATAGCATTCATAATGCTGGGGTCCGGGGTTCAAGTCCCTGTGTAGCCACCAAGTACTAAAAACGGCTTACCGAAAGGTAGGCCGTTTTTTTATGCCTCGAGAAAAGTACGCAGGCTTCTCTGCTGACACAAATCCTGCAGGAGCGCGGCTTGTCGGCAAGGAGATACTCTAGTCCTGGATCGATTTTGCGGCCGCTATCGCCAGCAGGATCACCACCGCATCGACGCCAACGCAGACACCCCCCGCTCCCAGATCTGCCACGTCCGCAGCCAGACCATCGCCTGCCAGTCGCCGTCCGCGGGATAGAATTGTTCCAGCAGGTTCTGCTTGATTCCACGCCCTACCGCATCACTTGGATTGCCGTGCAGATGAAGCCAATGGTCGTCGCGCAAATGACGATGTACTTCGGGCCCCGGATAAGTCCCACACTCGATCACAAAAGGCATCAATCGCACTTGCGGCAGCGCGTCGATCAGCGCCTGTGAGGTGTAGCCGGTGGCCGTCGCGGCGACGCCGGTTTCGCTCAAGGTGTCGGCGCCGGTCAGCAGCGTGTAGAGCCACGGCCCGTAGATTGCCTGCGCATCCGCCAACGCTGGATAAGCGGACTCGGTGATGGTCAGCAACATTGGATGGCCGTACTCCCCCGCGCCGGTGTGCAAGTCGAAGCACATGGCGACATCAGCGTGGGCGACGTGCTCCTGGAGGATCTGCTGCAGCGTACGATTCGACCAGCTCGGTGCCCGTCCGCCAAAAAACAGGCCGTCAGGATGACTGTGTTGGCCGCCCTCGACAATCGACATCACCGCCGGCCAGCCGTGCTTGTGGATCTGCTCGTCAAGCAGCGCATCGGCGCGATCACGCTCGGGGCCCGCCAGCTGGGTACAGGCATAGATTTCATGCAGCGCTGCATAGGCCTGGTTGTCCGGGAGCGAATCGTCAAAATCCAGGTGATTGCGGTTAAGGTCGATGTTGTCTTCGTTGACCCGGCGCAGCCACGCTGTGCCCCAGGGATTGATCAGATGGACAAACACCACCGCGACATCGGTGGGCAACACGCGCTTGCCCAACTCCTGCACCCACTTGATCTGGCAGCCCGAGCCATAGAAGCCTTCAACCCCGTGAGTGCCACTTAGCGCGATCAGCAAGCGCTTGGCGCCCGGATCACCGAGCACCGCCACATCGGTACTCAGCCGTTCACCGAACGGGCCGTTGAGGGGATGCGGATATTCGGTCACAGTCGCGCCGGCGGCATTCGCTGCGGCCAGAAACTGTTGACGCTGCGCGCCATAGCTTGGCTGTGTGGGGAAGTCGGTGTGCATGTCTGCCTCTTGTTGATCTTCTGACGTGTCTGCTGCCCTTGACCCTACAGAAAATCCGTCAATGGATGAAGGACTAAAACCGCCTATGGTTTGCGTCACTGGCTGTAGGCCGATAAAGTCCCCGGACCTTTCCCACGGACGGAGTGCCCCGCGTGTTCACAGCCTTTAACTGCAATCGCTATCGGTTGTCAGCCCTTTCGCTGATTGCCGGTGCGCTAACGCTTGCCGCGTGCAACGCTCCGCCCGTTTCGACATTACCCCTCGCACCGGAAGCGGCCTCGGGCTATCGCACCGACCTGCAGGCCCGGCACGCCTCAAAGCATATGGCCGCAGCGGCCAATCCGCTCGCCGCCGAAGCCGGACGAGCAATGTTGCGCCAGGGCGGTTCGGCAATTGACGCCGCTATCGCGATGCAAGCGGTGCTGACGCTGGTCGAGCCGCAATCCTCGGGTATCGGCGGCGGCGCCTTGATCGTACTTTGGGACGGCAAAACAGTGCGCACCTACGACGGTCGTGAAACCGCGCCCGCCGGTGCCACCGAGAAGCTATTCCTGCAAGCCGACGGCCAACCGATGCCGTTCACGCAGGCACAGATTGGCGGTCGTTCGGTGGGCACACCCGGCGTGCTGCGGGCACTGGAACTGGCTCACCGGAAACACGGGCGCCTGCCCTGGGCACAGCTGTTCGAGCCGGCGATCAGACTCGCGGAGCAAGGTTTTCCTATCTCACCACGTCTGCATCAGTTGATCGCGTCGGATTCGTCCATGCCGCGCTCGCCGGACATGATGGCGTATTTCCGCAACGCCGATGGCAGCCCGAAAGCCGCAGGCACTCCCCTGAAAAACCCGGCGCTGGCCGCCACGTTCAAACGGATCGCCAGGGAAGGTGCCGATGCGCTGTACAGAGGTCCCATCGCCCAGGAAATCGTGGACAAGGTTCAGGGGCATGCCAATCCCGGCAGCCTGTCGCTGAACGATCTGATCGGCTATACCGCCAAGGAACGCGCACCACTGTGCACCGATTACAAGCGCTGGCAGGTCTGCGGCATGCCGCCGCCGTCATCGGGCGGAATCGCCGTGGCGCAGATCCTCGGCACCTTGCAGGCCCTCGAAACTCGTGACCCGCGTTATGCCCTGGCGCCACTGAAACCGGTCAAAAGCACCCGAGCCGCCGGCATCGAACCTGCGCCTGCAGCTGTGCACCTGATCTCCGAAGCCGAGCGACTTGCGTATGCCGACCGCGCCCAGTACGTCGCCGACAGCGACTTCGTGCCCGTCCCGGTAAAAGGCCTGGTGGACCCGACGTATCTGGCCAGCCGCGCCGCCCTGATCGGCGAACGCAGCATGGGCACGGCCACACCTGGGACACCTCCGGGCATCCAGGTGGCCTATGCACCGGACCGTTCACCTCTGCGCATCTCGACCTCGCAAGTGGTGGCCGTCGATGACCAGGGTGGTGCGGTCTCCATGACCACCACCGTGGAATCCGCCTTCGGCTCTCACCTGATGGTGCAAGGCTTCCTGCTCAACAACCAGATGACCGACTTCTCGTTCATCCCGGAAGAAAACGGCCGGAAAGTCGCCAACCGCGTCGAGCCGGGCAAACGCCCCCGCTCCTCCATGGCGCCCACCCTGATCTTCGATCGACAGACCGGCGAGTTCCTCGCCACCCTCGGCTCCCCAGGCGGCTCGCAGATCATCGAGTACGTCGCCAAGTCGACCATCGGCCTGCTCGACTGGAACCTCGACCCGCAGGCCGCCATCAATCTGCCCAACTTCGGCAGCCGTAACGGCCCGACGGAACTGGAACGGGGGCAGTTCAGTACACAGCTGATTCAAACGTTGAAGGACAAAGGGCACAACGTGAACGAGATCGACATGACCAGCGGCACCCAGGCGATAGTTCGGGTCAAGGATGCGCAGGGCAAGGTCACATTGGCGGGCGGTGCTGATCCGCGCCGCGAGGGGGAAGCGTTGGGGGATTGAGCGTTTTGTGCGAGTGGGAAAGGGCTTACCGGGTGGCAGGCCCTTTTTTAGGCAGTGCATCCGGGTCAGGCTAATGTTGGCTGGCAGCGGACCCGATTCAAACCAGCAGAATCTTGCCGTCCACCGGATCACCAATCTTCAGGAAATGCCCGCCCGCGACGTGATGCAAGGTGCGCAGCTCGTCGTGCCCTTCGAAGTGCCAGCGGCCATCGCTGAACACCCGCGCGTCAGCCTGGGCAGCTATGACTTCGGCGAGAAACAGATCGTATTGCTGGTGATTACCAGGCTCCGGCAACAGTCGACATTCCAGCCAGGCGACGCAGCCTTCGAGCATCGGCGCTGCCACCTGCTCGCCGCTGAATGTCTGCAGTGCATAGGCCTGGAACTTGTCTTGGCCCGGCGCCCGGGAGATTTCCAGCCCGGATGTAGAACCGACGGTCTGGACGATGTCGGCCTGGGCGGCGCAGGGCACGTTCAGCACGAAGGTCCCCGAAGCTTCCAGCAGGTGTCGGGTCCAGGTGGACTTATCCAGCACCACGGCAATTTTCGGCGGCTCGAAATCCAGTGGCATAGCCCAGGCCGCCGCCATGATATTGCGCTGGCCATCGTGGGCGGCGCTGACCAGTACGGTCGGCCCGTGATTGAGCAGGCGATAAGCCTTGTTCAAGGGTACGGGCCGGCGATGGGAAGCGTGCATGCTGTCTGCTCCAGGAGAAAACGCTGATTGTAGCGGGATACGGGTTAATCCTGCTCAGGTCGCCAGTTGACTGGCGAACTGTCCGACCGCGTCGACCACCCTCTGCGCGCCGTCCTGCGCGCACCGAAATACGCCGCGCTGGCGACCCCGACCACGCCCATCACTGCACTGAATATTACGCATATCCAGGGGCTCCAAGGCATTAGCCCGATCAGCAACAACGGCGTGATACTGGCCCATGCGGCGTAGGCGATGTTGTAGGTGAAGGAGATTCCCGATACACGAATATGCGCTGGGAACAGCCCGACCATCACCGACGGCACCGCACCCACCACGCCGCAACACAGACCGGCAATGGCATAAGCCAGGCCAATCCAGCTCCCGCCATTGATCAGGCAGCTATAGAGCACTGCAATGCCCACTGGCAGCAGCAGGCTATAGAGCATAACGGTACGCCAGGCGCCGATGCGATCCACCAGTAATCCGGCGAGCACGCAACCCACATTCAGGAACACGATGCCCAGGGCGCTGAGCCCGAAGGTGTAGCTGGCGCTCATACCGAAGGTTTTCTGCATCATGGTCGGGGTGATCACCACGAACACCACCACCGCCGAGGTCAGAACACAGGTCAGGATCATCGCCGGCAGCATGGCCAGGCGATGTTCGCGCAGGACCGTGCGCAATGGCAGCTCGACCGCCGCTTCGCGCTTGGCCTGCATCGCCATGAATACCGGGGTTTCGCTGAGCCAGCGGCGCAACCAGACTCCAATCACACCAAACACCCCGCCTAGCAGGAAGGGATAACGCCAGGCGTAATCGAGGATTTCCTCCGGGGTGAAGACCTGCGCCAGGAACGTCGCCGCCAGCGCGCCGATCAGGTAGCCGAAGGTCAGCCCGGCCTGCAGGAATCCCAACGCGTAACCGCGATGGCCGACCGGCGCGTGTTCGGCGACGAAGACCCAGGCGCTGGGCACCTCACCGCCTACCGCTGCGCCCTGCAGGATACGCAGGGCCAGCAACAGCAACGGCGCAAAATAACCGATCTGGGCGTAGGTCGGCATGATCCCGATGAGCAGGCAAGGCAACGCCATCATCAAGATGCTCAGGCTGAAGACCTTCTTGCGTCCCAGTCTGTCAGCAAAATGCGCCATCAGGATGCCGCCCAATGGGCGCGCCAGGTAACCGGTGACGAAGATCCCGAAGCTTTGCAGCAGGCGCATCCACTCCGGCATTTCCGGGGGGAAGAACAGTTGGCTGAGGGTCAGGGCGAAAAATACGAAAATAATGAAATCGTAGATTTCCAGCGCCCCGCCCAACGCGGCAAGGCCGAGGGTCTTGTAGTCCGAACGAGTGAACGGCGCCGGGCGCACATCGGTTTGGGCAGTCATGAAAAAACACTCTGGCACGGGCAAAAAATTCTAGGCGCCCATGGTCTACGCAAATCCGTCTGCGGACAACCCGTTAGACCAAAGTCCCAAAGCGGTAAAAGTTGGTCACAAAAAATACAGCGTTTGATTTACTGTTGGCACCTGTCCAGACGGGCCCACGAGGCCCTGAAGACCACAATAAACATAAAATTCGAGGTTCTCCCGTGGCCGCTGATATCGACGATAGCCGCTATGCCCGCTTTGCCCTGCGCTGCTCAAGCTTTGCCGAACGCTGGTTCCCCGACTCCTGGGTGTTTGCGGCACTGGCCGTGATCATCGTGGCCCTTGCCACCATGGCAATGGGCGCCAAGCCCACCGATGCCGCCATGGCCTTCGGCGATGGCTTCTGGAGCCTGATTCCGTTCACCATGCAGATGGCGTTTGTGGTGATCGGCGGTTATGTCGTCGCCAGCTCGCCACCGGCTGTGAAACTGATCGACCGATTGGCACGCATCCCGAAAAACGGCCGCTCCGCCGTCGCCTGGGTCGCGCTGATTTCCATGGTCGCGTCGTTGCTGAACTGGGGACTGTCCTTGGTATTTGGTGGCTTGCTGGTGCGTGCCCTCGCCCGCCGTACCGATCTGAAGATGGATTATCGTGCTGCCGGCGCCGCTGCTTACCTGGGGTTGGGTGCGGTCTGGGCCTTGGGTCTGTCGTCATCGGCGGCGCAATTGCAGGCCAACCCGGCCAGCCTGCCGCCGTCGATCCTGTCGATTACCGGGGTCATTCCCTTCACCGAAACCATTTTTCTCTGGCAGTCGGGCGTACTGCTGCTGGCGCTGATCATCATTTCTCTGATCATTGCCTACGCCACCGCCCCTGGCCCCAATACGGCCCGTGACGCAAAAGCCTGCGGCATCGACCCGAGTTTCAATCTGCCGCCACTGCAACCGCGCACCCGCCCTGGCGAGTGGCTGGAACACAGCCCGCTGCTGACCATCCTGCTGGTCCTGCTGGCGGCCGGCTGGTTGTTCCATGAATTCTCGACCAAGCCGGCGATCAGCGCGATCTCCGGGCTGAACACCTACAACTTCCTGTTCATCATGCTCGGCGCCCTGCTGCACTGGCGTCCGCGCAGCTTCCTCGATGCAGTCGCCCGAGCCGTGCCGACTACCACGGGAGTGCTGATCCAGTTTCCGTTGTATGGTTCGATCGCCGCACTGATGACCACCGTCAAGGGTACCGATGCGCAAACCCTGGCGCACCACATCTCGACCTTCTTCGTCAGCATCGCCTCCCACGATACCTACGCGCTGTTGATGGGTGTGTATTCGGCGATCCTCGGCTTCTTCATTCCGTCCGGCGGCGGCAAGTGGATCATCGAAGCACCCTATGTGATGCAGGTGGCCACCGACCTCAACTACCACCTGGGCTGGGCGGTGCAGATCTACAACGCCGCCGAAGCGTTACCTAACCTCATCAACCCCTTCTACATGCTGCCGCTGCTGGGCGTACTGGGATTGAAGGCCCGGGACCTGATCGGATTCTCGTTCGTGCAGTTGCTGGTGCACACGCCACTGGTGCTGTTTCTGCTGTGGGCGCTGGGCACGACGCTGACCTACACGCCGCCCGTGATGCCATAAATGTCGCTGGATGCACCTGTTCAAGCAGGTGCATCCAGAGTTGTTCGGTGGATTGTTCCTACCCCACGGTTCGCCATCTCCTGACACCATTACAGGCTGCAGCTGACATCGCACGCGCGATGGCTGCAGTAACCTTCGACAATTGCGCAATCACAGGCTTAAAAGGATCTGAGCATGTTCAAACGCACAGCACTTACCCTCGCGGCCCTCACCCTGGGTGCCGCCGCCCACGCCGATGTCGATCTGAAACTGGGCAGCACTGAACGCGTCACGCGTCTGTTCGCCTACCCCAACAACTGCGGAGTCGTGTGCTTTCGCAACTGGACGCTGGAGCAAACCGTCGAGCACTACCTGGGCCAAAGCGTGCAGCGCGATGGCTACGCCACGGCAAAGGTGCGGGTCAAAACCGATAACGATCAGCTTTACGCGCAAATCACCGGGGTGCCTGCCGGTTATCACAAACCACTGCAAGCCCTGCTCGACGCCGGAGACCTGGCCTGGTCCGGCGCAAACAGACTGAACGCTGACGGCAAGTGGGCGTACAACTGGTCACTGTTCCTGCCTTTGGGCATGGCGCTGAACAATCGTAAAAGTATCGAGCTGTTGCACTTTCCGCCGGACTATTCGCTGACCCAGGCCCAGGATTACCTGCGCTCGGCCACCACTGATCGTTGGGCCACGCTGCTAACCGCCAACGGCATCCCAGCCGCGCAAACACCCGCTTACCAGACCATCATCGACATCGCCCCGATTGCCGCACCCGCGACTGCGGGCAAGGACCTGGAGGGCGTTTACAATTATTTCACCGACTATCAGACCACCATGGTCAGGGAGCTCAGCCGCACTGCCAGCGGCGCGGCATTACCCATGATCGCGTTTGGCGCGCCGGTGCGCAGCTGGGTCAAGGCGCAATACGGCCCCACCGTCAGCATGTTGGGGCTGGCGACGATCAGCCCAAATGCCGGGGTCAAAGTACCCGTGTTGGGCGCCAATCACCCGAGCTACATCTGGTACGCGGCCAATCCAGCCGCCTATTCCGGCAAGGATGCCCAGGCCCAGGCTGACGCGGCAGGCCTGAAGGTGATGGGCCAGGATTTGAGCGCTGCGTGTTGGCAGGCCGGCATGGGCAGCGCCCCCGGCAGGGATCCGGCGACGCAATTGAAGAGCTGTACCCAGACCTGGCAAGTCACTCGCACGGAAAAAACCTGCGAACTGTTCTATACCTCGATTCGCAACCTGCCCCCGGCCCAGGCCGTCGCCAACTGTGCATCGGCACCGATCAGGTCCCAGCTCAGCCAGCTGAAAACTTCGGCGACCACGGTTGCACCGGGCCAGGGGCTGTAGACGCGAAAAGCGCTACAGCGGACGCAGACGGTACTGTGGCGGCAACTGCTCGAAGCCGCTGATGGTTGCGTTCAGGCTTTTCCAGCGACCGTCCTTGATGCCGTAGATGCAACCGTGAATCGACAGTTTCTGTCCACGATGCCAGGCATTTTGCACAATGCTGGTGTGGCCGACGTTGGCCACTTGCTGGATCACGTTCAGCTCGCAGAGGCGGTCCACCTGCTCCTCTTCAGTTGGCAACAGCGCCAGCTCTTCGCGTTTTTCGTAATACAGGTCGCGAATCGAGCGCAGCCAGCCATCAATCAGGCCCAGCTGGCGGTCCTGCATCGATGCCCGGACGCCGCCGCAACCATAGTGGCCGGTCACCAGGATGTGCTTGACCTTGAGCACGTCCACCGCGTACTGAATCACCGAAAGGCAGTTCAAGTCGGTATGCAGCACCACGTTCGCCACGTTGCGGTGGACGAACAGGTCGCCGGGCAGCATGCCAACGATTTCGTTCGCCGGCACCCGCGCATCGGAGCAACCGATCCACAGGTATTCGGGGGTCTGTTGGCGAGCCAGCTTGGAGAAGAAGTCCGGATCTTCCTGTTTGATCGCTTCAGCCCAGCGTTCGTTGTTATCAATCAGATCTTGTAATTCGTTCATGCTGTAGAGCCTCAAGAATGGTGCGCTTCTATGACAGACAACCACCCGTCGGGGTCACGCGATCGATGCAACTAAGGCAGGTGGAATTCTCGCCAGCCCTGTGGGTCCACCCTAGTAAGGCCCACAGTATGAGGAAATACCATGACTGATTCACGACGTCCTTTCGACTCGGCGCAACCCGAGCCCATCGATGACAACGAAGACCGCATGGGTTCATTGCATGAACTGGACTTTGACGAAGACGAACCCGGCGCCCGGATTGGCGACGAACTGCCGGACAACGAGCGCGAACAACGGATGCCGCCTGAGCGGGTGCGGGAGGCCGGCATGACGGGCGCCTCCACCAAAGACCACGAACCCACGGATGATGACATGAGCCCGGAAACGCTCATCCTCGAAGACGGCGCAAGGGATGCCCGGGAAGCAGGCGAAGAAGGTCAGGCAGACTGGGACTTGAGCATTGTCGATGAAGATGACATCGGCGGAGGCAATGGCCTGGATGAAGCGGAACTGGCGCAGCGTGATCCGCTGGACGGGAATCGCTGACCTACCCGATTGACGGAATTCTCCCGTGTAGGAGCTGCCGCAGGCTGCGATCTTTTGATCCTGGTGTGGATAAAATCAAAAGATCGCAGCCTTCGGCAGCTCCTACGGGGTATCTGTGTTCAATCCACCAGTGTGCAGGCCATGACCACCGCATCTTCCCTGCCCCCCACCGCCGGATAATAGTCCCGGCGCCGCCCGATCTCGTTGAACCCGTACCGCTCATACAAGCGAAACGCCGAACGATTGCTGTCCCGTACTTCCAGGAAGCACTCCCGTGCTTCGGCCTTGTAGGCAATCGACATCAGGTGCTCCAGTAACGTCAGGCCCAAGCCACGGCCCTGGTTCTCCGGTTTGACCGTAATGTTCAACAGGTGCGCTTCATCAAGAATGATCTGTACCACGCCGTGGCCGACCTGTTGCTGCCCTTCGAACATCAGCCAGATCTGGTACTTGCCGAGCCCATCAAGAAAAATCCCGCGGGTCCACGGATGGCTGTAAGCCGCGTATTCGATCTTCAGTACAGCGTCCAGGTCCGCCTCGATCATGGGGCGAAACGATACAGCGTCACTCATTTGATTCTTTCCAGCGCGCCATCAGCCGACGCATGGCTTGCCAGACATCAGCCTTACGCTGTGGCTCTTCCATTAATAATTCCAGGCCCGGCAGGGCCCAGACCGAGCCCAGGCCTTCGACCTGGAGTTCACGGTTGAACGATTCGGCGTTTTCCTCGCCAGCGAAACGTACCGCCGGCAGACCGATCAGCCATACGCAGACGCACGGTGCATCTTCCAGTCGGGCCGAGAGGAAACCCTGCACGAAGTCACGAGCGGCTTCCGGGCCTTGATCCATGGTGCCCCGGGCCAGCAGCGGCCAGCGCACGGGGTCACCGACTATCTGTGGGCTGTCCGGCAGGCCGGCGGCGCGCAGCATGTCCTTGAGCAGCAGATAGGCAGGGTCGCGGGTTTGAAAGGTTTCACCTGTGGGTAACTCGACCAGCAGCAGGCAGCGACCGGCGCGCAGCAACTGCAGGGCGAAACGCGGCGGCGGCACTACTGGTGGCTTGACCACGACTGGCGCGGCCACTTCTTCGATTTTTGCATCCGTGCGGGTGCTGGCCAGCGAAGGCCGAGGCACCTCGATCTTCACCCGCTCGGCGGGCTTGGCCTGCGGCTGCACGGGCGCCTCAGCCACAGCGGCCGTTGCTATCGGAGCGACGACCACGGGTTGCGGTGTCTCCAGCAGCTCGGGCCGCGACGGCGCGGCGAAGGGCAATTCGGTGCGCGGCAGCCAGTTGACCACCTGCATGGCGGTCAAATAAGCGCGGCGACGGGACTCGATAAGCAAAGGTCGGCCACTTGTGGATAACTAAAGTGCGTGGATTCTACCGCCCTTCTCGCAAGATCGCCCGCGCTTGATCGACAGAAAGCCGACTGTCCGTCCCGAGAGTTAATCGCAATGGGCGCGATGCAGTACAATCGCTGCTTTTATCGCCAACCAGCCGGCCATTCCGATGATCGAACCCAAGCGCGTCTTGCGCGCCCTCGCTGAACACTGGGCACTTCTGGAGCCACTGTGCGAGCACTTCGACCAGGGCACGTTGAGCCTCAACGAACTGCGCACGCAATTGGGCGCCCAGCAACTGGACAGCACGCCGCAGGACATCACCAGCCTGCTGGATGTGTGGATTCGCCTCGACATCCTGGTGCCTGTGGCAAAAAGCCCGAACCGTTTCGAGCTCAATGCGCAGATTCACGACTTCCTCGCCTACTTGCGCCGTGAGCACCGCCTGGGCCTGTGTCTGGAAATCGAAGCCTACTTGCGCCACCTCGAGCGCCTGGCCGGTTACATCCAGGATGCGTTCGACATCCGCGACGGCCACGACCTCGCACGTCAATTGCGCCTGTTGGACATGCGCGTACGGGACGTTTTGAAGAAACTTGCCAACGACGAACAGGCTCTTGTGGCCGTCGCCGAGCGCGCCAAGACCAGCGACCGGCAGATTCCCCTGCGCCAGCGTTACGCCGAAGTGCTGGCGACCTGGGACGAATACGTCGAGCCGATGATCCAGCTGGTCAATGCCGACGGTGCTTTCGAGCAAGGCGTACGCAAGGTCGAGAATGTCCTGCTGAAGATGCTCACCGAACAGCAACGGCTGGGCCACCTGGTCGACGACGACATGCTGCTGCGCACCCATGCGCGCATCCTCGAAATGCAGACCAGCGCCCAGTTGACCCTGCGCCACGCCCGCGAACTGCTCCTGCCGTTGCGTGAAGAGGCCCGTCGGCACAATGCCGTGACCCGTGGCGCGGCGCTGGCCTTGTCGGCTATCCGGCGCAAAGGCCTGGACGCGGTCCCCCAAGCGGCCATGCCAATGTTCACCCGCCCGCAAAGCACCTTCCTTGGCAGCGCCAGCCAGGTCGAAGCGTACGTGTATACACTGGCCCGTTTCGAGCCGAAACCGGCGCGTTTCCCCAAGGCTCACAAAACCCAGAAAGGCGAAGCCCCGCGTGCGCCACGTACCGTTCGCGAAATGCTTGAACGCTGCGAAGACGCCCTGCCGATGCCGGACCTGATGGCCTGGCTGCTGGAACAGGAGCCAGACGGCGCCACCGACGAGTTGCTGTACTGGTTCTCGCGCCTGTCGCGGGAAAAACGTTTCCAGCGCGAGCGTCTCGAACGCCGCGACTACCACACTCATGAGCACCAGGTCAGCCTGCGCTCCTTCGCCCTGCTCTCGGCCCGCGACAGCGCCGCCGAGGATTCCGCGAGCATCCCACATGCATCTTGATCTATCCGAACTGTCCCAGCTGGCACCGATATTCCGCGAGCTGTTCAAGGGCTACCACGTCAGCCGCCGTGATCCAGAGCTGTACGCGCAACTGTCGAACTTCCAGGACCAGTACCGCACGCTGTTCAAGGCATTGGGGTTCGAGCTGGTCTGCGATACCCGCGGCTTCTATTACTTCGTGCCGGACCTCGCCGCCGCTGCGGTGAACAAGACCGCCCAGCGCCTGGCGCTGTTTACTTTCATTCTGGTCGAGCATCTGGCGGATCAGGGGCGGGACCCGATCGCCGTGCTTGACGGAGGCAGCCTGGGTCGCGATGAATTGCCGTCGCTACTGGAAAAGTACCGCGACCTGTTTATCCAGGCCGAAGTGCAAACTGTCGAAGAGCTCGAAGAAAAAATCATGCGTCGCATGACCCAACTCGGTTTCGCCGGCGAAGAAAACGGCGTCTATCGCTTCCTGCCGCCGATGCACCGCTTCCTCGATGTCTGCCTGTCGGTGCAGCAGGACCGCGACCTGGCGGCCAGTCTGCACAGCGTGTTGCCGCTGCCGGTTCCATTGCTGATCGATGACGACAGCGATGAAAAGCTGCTGCAAACCGATGATCCACTGGATCTGACTGACTTCGAAGAAGAAAGCGAAGAAGACGCCATGGCGCGCGCCATTGCCGAAGAACAGGAGACCGACGCATGAGCAAGGAACGCTACGGCATTCGCCGCTTCGCCCTTTTGAACACCGCCGGCTACAGCCTCGGCCTGTTCCCGCTGGAAGAGCCGCTGTCGGTTTACGGCGCGAACAACCTCGGCAAATCCGCCTCGATTAACGCCCTGCAGTTCCCGATCCTGGCGCGCATGTCGGACATGAGTTTCGGCAAGTACAGCCTGGAACAATCCCGGCGCTTCTACTTCGCCTCGGACACCAGTTACATCCTCGTTGAAGTGTCCCTGCCACATGGCCCGCACGTGATCGGCGTGGTGGGTCGCGGCCCGGGCGGTGGTTTTGGTCACCAGTTCTTTGCCTACGCCGGCAAACTGGACCTGGCGCACTACCAGAAGAACGACACCTGCCTGCGTCAGAAAGAGCTGTTCACCAACCTTGAGCGCGAGGGCCTGAAAGCCTACGAACTCAAGCCGGATGAATTGCGTCGTTTGCTGGTGGGCGGTCACACATCGATTCCGCTGGACCTGACCCTGATTCCACTGCGCTCCACCAGCGAACAAAGCCTGAAGACGTTCCGCGCGCTGTTCATCAACCTGTTGCACATGCGCGAAATCACCGCGGCCAAGCTCAAGCAGCTGTTCCTCGATGCGTTCGAACACAGTCTGCGCTCCGGCAGCGTGGACTACATCGCGGCGTGCGAAGAAGCGTTCCGCGATGTGCGCCGCATGGAGCAGGATTACAATTCGCTGGTCACGGCCGGCCCGCTGGTCGAAGCCCTTGCGGCCGGCGTGACCCAGCGCAATATCCTGCGCGGCAAACTGCACCGCATCTCGCCGCTGCTCGACTCGTTACTGGGCACCTGGTCGGACTATGCCAGTGCGCGCAAGGAAGAGCTGACCATCCAGGCCGAGCACTACCGCAACGAACAGGACGCATTGCAAAACGATCAGCGCGGCGGCACTCAGGAGTTGATGCGCCTGGAACGGGAAATTTCCGGCATCCAGCGCTGGCTGGGGGAATTGTCGGTACTGAAGAATCGCTTTGCCCTGGTCGATGACGTCAAGGTCCTGGAACAGCAACTGCTGGCGGCCAAGGATGCGCACGACGAACTGGCCGGTGCGCTGGCCCAGTCCCGCCAATTCAGCGCCGAAGACCTCGAAGAGCGTCTGCGCGACCTGGAAAAACGCCTGAAGTCGGTCAAGCAGCAGCTCGATCATGCCGACAACAACAGCTACGCCCGACTGCGCGAAGAGTTCTCGCAACAGGACGTCGAGCGCTTGATGCGCCTGTTCAACAGTGCCCTGTTCAGCCTGCCACTGGGTGAACACGGTATTGCGCTGGATGAGGACGGACAGTGGGTCAAGTCCATGGAGCTGATTCTGGACAGCTTCAAGGGCGAGCGATTCGAAGTGCCTGGCTTGTCCATCGATATGTCGCACATCGAGCCGCCGGCCCTGCAAGCCCTGGCTGACCGCGCCGCATTGCGCGACCAGAAAGAGCGCCTGGAAAAAGAACTCAAGCAACTCAAAACTCAAGCTGCCGTGGCCGCCGACCGCGCGGCGAGCAAGACCCAGACCGAAGCGTTGTACCAGCAAGTGCTGGACGCGCAAAAGGCGCTGGAGGATTTCCGTCGCTCGCAAACCCTGAGCGCCGAAGAAGGCGACAAGCTGGAACAGCTGGCCCAGATGGAAGCCGCGCAGGACGAACTAAAACGCTCCAGCGATGCATTCACCGAGCGAGTCCAGCAACTGTCGGCCAAGCTGCAACTGGTAGGGCGGCAGATCGGCGACATGGAAGCCAAGCAGCGCACGCTCGACGACGCCTTGCGCCGCCGCCAACTGCTGCCGGCAGACCTGCCGTTCGGTACGCCGTTCATGGACCCGATCGACGATTCCATGGACAACCTGCTGCCGCTGCTCAATGACTACCAGGACAGCTGGCAGGGACTGTTGCGCAGCGATGGACAGATCGATGCACTCTACGCCCAGGTGCGTCTCAAGGGTGTTGCCAAGTTCGACAGCGAAGACGACATGGAGCGGCGCCTGCAACTGCTGATCAATGCCTACGCGCATCGCACCGACGAAGCGCTGACCCTGGGCAAGGCCCGCCGCGCCGCGGTCACTGACATCGCGCGGACACTGCGCAATATCCGCAGCGACTACGACAGCCTTGAGCATCAACTGGCCCTGTTCAACCGCGAGATCAACAAACGCCAGGTGTCCAACCTGCAGAGCTTCCGCATCGTGCTAGCGCCGAACAAGGAAGCTTTGAAACACATTGACCAGATCATCCACAGTGCCGGCCAGTACGAAGAAGGTGAAACCCTCTCGGTATTCGACCTCAGCCAGAGCGCCGATCAGGACAACAGGAACGAGGAAGCCAAGGAGTATCTGGCACGCCTGGTTGCTGCCAACCACAACCAGTTGGGCCTCAAGGACCTGTTTGAACTGGCATTCGAGATCACCAAGGTCAACGGCCAGCCCGTCATCCACACCGACATCGATGGTGCTGCGTCCAACGGCACCACCATGACCATCAAGGCGCTGACCAACATGTACCTGTTGTTGCACTTGATGGACCGCGACCAGGCTGGCCGGGTGCGCTTGCCCTACTACCTCGACGAAGCGGCGGACATCGACGAGAAAAACCAGGCAGCCTTGCTGGAAACCAGCCTGCAACTGGGCTTCGTGCCGATTCTGGCGAGTGTCAAACCGCAGGTTTGCGCCAGCGTCGCCATTGACCTGGAAGGCGGCAGCGGACCGAACGGGATTTACATCGACGAGGCGGACTGGAAGTACATTCGCCGTCACGATGAAGTGAAGCCTGTGGTCAATGTGGCAGCCGATGAACCGGAGCTGGATGCGGTCTGATCCTGCCTGATCCAAACAAAAGGCCGCGATCCAATGGACCGCGGCCTTTTTTGTCCAAGCTGCTCGGTGAATGCGAGGGCCTGCTCGCGATGACGGCAGCACCGCCGCCGATAATTATTTACCGATCGCGATCTTCGGCGCCCAGGTCAGCCATTCATCTTCGAACTTATCAAATAAAGGGAATGTCTGTTCCGCTCGCGCAGGGTTACCCATGCGCTCGCCATCCGGGGTGGCGAACGCGATGCCACCCTGAATCAGGGTTTCCAGAGACTCGGTGCGCATCGTCGCTCCCTTGAACAGTCCATAGTCGAATCCGAAACCGCTGGAGTTCCAGAACCGCGTACCGCTGCGCACCAACGGCGCGTACTTGGGTTCAATCAGGATGTGGATCAGTACGCGATCCCCTGTCTGCCCCAGCTCATACCCCGTCACCTTGCCTACCGCCACTTCCCGGTAGGTGACCGGCACGCCGATCTTCAACGAGCCCCGACGAGCCGCGCTCAACACCAGGCTCAAGCCAGGCTCCACCTTGGCTATTTCTGGCGGGCTGGACAAGGCCACGAAACTCTTCTGCGGCCCCTGGCTCTTCAGCGCGGGTTGCACTTCGATGTATTGACCGGTTACCAGGGTTTCCAGGTTCGCGGTCTTGATCAGACCCAACTCCGGCTTGACCACCCAGAATTGACTGCCGACCCGGGCAATACGCTCCGGCACTTCGGTAATTCGCGCGGTGAGCACCACGGACTGCAGGTCATCGGTGAGATCAACGTCCTCGATCTTGCCGACATCCAGCCCCTTGAACCGCACAGGAGTGCCGGTGCGCAAACCGTCGGCGCGGTCGACCTTGATGGTGACCAGGGTGCCTTTCTGGTTGGCCTCGTCGTGGCTAGGGAACAGGCGGAACCGAGGGATACGCTTCTGCAACGGCGCCTTGGCTTGCGGGGTCTCAAAAGCAATACCACCGGCCATCAGGCTTTGCAGTGACTCGCTCTTGACCTGGATGCCACCCGTCAGCCCACCCGTGAGGGTGACGCCACTCGCATTCCAGAATCGGCTGGAGGCATTGACCAGGCCTTCATATTCCTTCTCGATGTGAACGCCAATCACCAGCTGTTTACGGGTCTTGGAGAATTGATAGCTCTGGACCGAACCGACCTTCACCTGCTTGTAGAGAATCGGGCTGCCCACTTCCAGCGAGCCGAGGTTCTCGGTAAACAGGACCAGGTGCAGCCCGGGTGAGCGCAGGTCCAGAGGCGGAGCCTTGGGTCTTGCGACAAATTCACGCTGCGGCGCCGCCCCCTTGTCGCCGGGGCGTATGGCGATGTAGTTACCCTTCACCAGCGCTTCCAGACCCGTGATGCCAGCGAGGGAAATCGAGGGTTTGACCACCCAGAACTGAGTGCCATCGACCAGATAATCCTCGGCCAGCGGGTCAAGGGTCAGCTCGGCAGTGGCCGCCGTCAGGTCAGGATCGACCTTGAGCGCCTTCAGGTTGCCGACCTGTATCCCTTTGTACATGACCGGCGTACGACCGGCCTGCAAACCTTCGAAATCACTGAGCTTGACCTTGATACGGATACCGGCTGCGGCAGCGTCGAAATCTTCATAGAGCCGGAACGGCAGGCTCGGATCGGTTGCCGGGCTGTCCTTGCGGTTTTCCGGGGTCGCAAAGGCAATACCGCCTGCAACGATGCTGGCCAGGGATTCGCTGCGCACCTTCACGCCGGAAAGATTGGCGTCGATGCTGATGCCGCTGGCGTTCCAGAAACGGGTATGTTTACGCACCAGATTGGCGTAAGTAGGCTCAATGAAGACCTTGAGCTCAACAGTGCTTTGATCTTCAGACAACAGGTAGCTTTTCACCTGGCCGACCTTGATCTGCTTGTAGAACACCGGGCTGCCGCGGTTGAGCGAACCCAGTCGGTCGGCCTTGATGGTCAGGTGCAGGCCGGGCTTGGCGTCGGATAACGGTGGCTCTTCGGCAAGCGCCTTGAACTTGCGAGTGGGCTCGCCTTCGCCCGGGCTGATCGCGACATAGTTACCCGAAACCAGGGTCTCCAGGCCGGTAATACCAGCCAGGGTGACGCTTGGCTTGACCAGCCAGAAGCGGGTGCTGGTGCGCAGGTATTGCTCGACATCCTTGTTCATCTCGACGGTGGCGATCACGCCTTTGGAGGCGCCTTCGTCGTCGAGTTTAAGGGTCTTGACCTTGCCCACCGACATGCCTTTGTAGACGACTTCGGTCTTGTTGGCCTGAATGCCTTCACCACTTTCGAACCGCACCTGAACCTCGATGCCGGTCTCGTTATAGGCTCGCCAGCCGAGCCAGCCGCCGATGATCAGGGCGATCAGGGGTAACACCCAGATAGCCGACCAGTTCGAGGCCGGTCGGGTTTTAGCTGTTGGCAAATCAGTCATGGTCGTCGTCCGACTCCGTGTTATCCCAAATCAGTCGGGGATCGAAAGTAACTGCAGCAAGCATCGTCAGAATCACCACACTGGCGAACGCAATGGCACCAAGATTGGCTTCGACGCTGGCAAGCCGTCCGAAATTCACGACCGCCACGAGAATGGCGATCACAAAGATATCGAGCATCGACCAGCGGCCAATGAATTCAATAAAGCGGTACATCAGAATGCGCTGGCGGGCCGACAGCGGCTGGTGGCGTTGTACCGAGAACAACAGCAATGCAATGCCTACCAGTTTGAAGGTCGGCACGACGATGCTGGCAATGAACACCACGGCTGCAATGGGGATCATGCCGTGCTGAACCAGCTGGATCACCCCGGACATGATGGTGCTGGGATCGCCCTGCCCCAGGGAGGTAACCGTCATGATGGGCAATACATTGGCCGGGATGTACAAAATCGCAGCAGTAATCAGTAGCGCCCAGGTTCGCACCAGGCTGTTCGGACGGCGCTCATGGACCAACGCACCACATCGAGTACAGACCTGCTCGTCGGTGTCAGCGTCCTGCCTGTTCAACTCATGGCATTCGGTGCAAATCAGAATGCCTGCATCAATCGCCCGCATGGGCATCCTCTCCTGATAGAGCCTGCCAGATCTGGTGGGGCGACATCACCACTTCCAGCCAGACCTGAACCAACAACAAACTGATGAAACATGCCAAACCGAGTCCGACGGTAATCGCTGCCATATCTGCCAGCTTCACGATCGCAACCAGGACGCCCATGAGATAGACCTCAAGCATGCCCCAGTCGCGCAAATGGTGATAAATGCGATATAGCAACAAACCGTAACTGCGGCCGACGTCAAAGCGGATGCTCAGCAATACCGCCAGCTGGCACAGCAACTTGAGCAGCGGGATGGCCATGCTGCACAGGAACACGACGACCGACACACCTTGCATGCCGGTGTCGAACAACCCCACAACACCGCTCCAGACAGTGTCTTGCGACGATTGTCCGAGTAGATTGAGCTCCATGATGGGTAAAAAGTTCGCCGGGATAAACAACAGAAGAGCGGCGATCACCAGGGCGAGACTGCGTTGCACGACGTTATGCCGGTGCGCGTAGAGTTCATAGCCACAACGAGGACACAGCGCTTTCTCGCCATGGGCGAGCTGCGGCTTGCGCATCAGCAGGTCGCACTCATGACAGGCTACCAAGTCTTCCAGCGGTAATTCTGACAGCCCGGGGGCGTCAACCGAATCTGGCATGAAGGCGCTGGCTCCGAAATAGTTGGACCTATTCTAGTGTCCTGAACTGAAAATAACTGTGCCTATTTGTGCTGCAAATAGTTGCTTTTGTTCCAGACAAAAACAAAACCCCTACCTGCATACGCAGATAGGGGTTTCGGAATTTAATCTTGACGATGACCTACTCTCACAT